>JAFLUJ010000218.1 GCA_022511485.1 Oscillospiraceae bacterium
AAACAAGTTTGGAAGTACTTCTCCCGATATGTGTTCCGTCTATTTTGACGTCAATTCCGAGAGACGCAAGTACAGTTGCGCAAGTTCCTGTTTCTCCGCCGGGGAAACGATAGCTTTGCTGAATTTCGGTGTACTCGTCCTGTGTGGGAAATTCGTCAAGCTTAAAGCTGTTTGATCCGCATATCATGCCGTAAAGATAAATTTTCATATAAATCAGCCTTTCATAAAAAATTGGTGAGTTAATTATAATTGAAACTTGTGCCGTTTTATATAAAAATAGTTGCTTTAATATTAAATTTGTTGTATAATTAAAGTGGAGTGATAACTATGAGTATGAACAAAGAGCTGAATATACAGCTTTTCGAGCGTCAGGAGAATGAACAAAGCCATGTGGAGTATGCACATGAATACGGATATTATGAGAACATAGCTTCAGGAAATATTGATGAGGTCATTAAAATACTTGCTGACCCTAAAAATACAGATATGTATGAATCATCAGAATATGGTAAGCTGTCAAAGGATATGCTGAGAAATATGCGCTATCATTTTGTGGTGTCTACCTCGCTTATTACCAGACTTTGTGTTGAAAAGGGTCTGGAACGGGAGCTCGCTTACACACTCAGCGATCTTTATATCAGCAGAATGGATATTCTTAATCGCGCGGAGGATATTATATCCTTGCACAACGATATGCTGATGGACTTTACCCGCAAAATGTCTGATCTGCCGAAGAATACGGTCTATTCGATACATATTACAAGGGCTATTGATTTTGTTTGCCGTAACAGGACAAAGCGTATAAAGGTTGATGATGTATCAAAAAAACTTGGATTAAACCGCAGCTATCTGTCTTCTTTGTTTATCAGGGAGACCGGATATAGCTTAAGCAGCTTTATCCGCAGGGAAAAGATAAAGGCATCTGTAAATATGCTCAGGTTTTCTGATTACACTTATGCCGATATTGCAGAGTATTTTGGGTTTGCTAGTCAAAGTCACTTTATTCAATGCTTTAAAAAAGAAACAGGACTTACGCCCAAGGAGTTCAGGAATAAAACTATCTATTCATTAAGCTTTTCTTAAGTATCAAGTGAAATGTCAAACCAGTCTTCTTCTTCGGATACCAGCCATTCAAGACCGCGCCTTCTCTCCATAACGATCTCTTCGTTAAGTCCGCCGACCGGAGTTTTGGGGCGTATCCTGTTATCAGTACAGATCCAGTGAAAGCGGTAGAACAGATCAAGCATATCAAGTATTTCTTCAATGTCACGGAATCTGCACTTGCTTTTGAATTCCTCCATGCCACTGCAATCATTGATAAGACTTATCATTGTATTGCAGTCGCATATTTCACCTGCTGATTCGACCCTCTCTCCGTCGATAAGTCCCAATGTCCAGAACAGTGACCAGCAGCATTCGTACTCCCATATTACATTCACATTTTCCTGTGGAGTACTTTTTCCTTCAAAAACTTTTAGTTCCATTTTATTAAGAGATCCTTTTACGCCGAATTTGTCGATCAGACCGCCCATGAATTTTACACTTTCGTCATATTCTCCTTTTCCGGAATCTATTGCTATCTGGATAGTCAGCATAGCCGCAACTGTTCTTTCACATATCTCGTCAAGGCTTTTTAATATGACCTCGTTGGAGCTTTCCACCAATGGCAGGTGTTTGTTGACTGCTGCGCCTAAAGCTCTGATTTTATTTTCATTTTCTGCTTTTCTTATTTGTGGATCTTTCATAATGTACCTCCTGTATTTGAAAACATACTTTTTAATTATTATACTATATCAAAAAAATCAAGTAAAATAAAATTTTGTTAATCATAAAACACAAGTCCTGTGAAAACTTCTGTATAATATTCTCCTCCGTTTGATTCTTCAAGTTTTCCTCCATTGGGTAAGTTGACCCATCCGCTTGTTCCGTCCTCGGCAATAATATGTATCCATAAGCCGAATCTCTTTCCGTAAGATTGAGGATCATCTTTTCTCGGATAAGTATATTCCGCAGTAAAATATATTCTCTGGGGAGTAAGTGTCAGAGTTTCGGAATTAGTGTCCGGTTCTTTGTATACGGTTATTTTCTTTGTAAGCTCCGGCAGAGGACGACCATCCACCATTTCATAATACTCGGAAGAAAATTCTTCTGCGGCGGAAAAATTATTTATGTTCTCATAATAATATGGATAAACTGGTTCGCATACAAGAGAAATATTACCGCTTTCACTGTCGTAGACATAATGACTGTATGCAAGCCAGGTCTGGGAATCATATCGTCTGGCAGCAGTTATTACTCCGCTTCCGTCGGTAATAATGGGTTTTCCGGTGACAGAAGCATTCATCTCATTCATAAACATATCTATTTCGCCGTCTCCGTCAGGGGTGTCCTCTCTTATATTAAAAATGTACTTAAGTTCATCATTTTCATATCTGTAAAATGATGTACAATAATCATTAGTCAGAATGGTACGACGGCACGCAATTTCAGTAAAGCTATCCGATGAATCTATATCACAGAAAAATATTTCATTCGGGGTATTATAGCTGCCATAGCCTCCTACATCATGGTCAATTGCATATTCAGTTCCGTTTATCACAATGAAAAGATAACGCCAGTTATCTTCAGACTGTCTTTCAGCAAGAGAGAATTCTTCATCTGTGCCGTCTCCGTCAAGGTCAATTTTTAATGGTTCATCGCCAAGAGAATATTTTTTCATATTGGTAAGGGAAAACAGATCTGTTTCGGGAGTTATTTCTTTCAAATCGACGGTAAAGTCAATATCTTCCGGCATAATATCAGAATAACCATAT
>JAFLUJ010000219.1 GCA_022511485.1 Oscillospiraceae bacterium
AAAACATTCCCTTGTAAGAGTGATCCCGGAAACCGGGCGCACACATCAGATAAGAGTTCATTTTTCATCGGTGGGACACCCGTTGGCAGGGGACGACTTTTACGGCGGCAGCATGGAATACTGTACAGAACAAGCGCTTCACTGCGGAGAAATGAGCTTCCCGGACAGCAGCGGGAAAACAGTCAGTATTTCCTGCGAATTACGAAAAAATATGTCAAAGCTCATATTTTAAAAATTGCAGACGGTTACAGCTTCCGTAACTTTGTAACCGTTTTGTAACCTTTTTTGTAACCAAATTATCCCCATTTTACGCGGTATTCCGAAAAAAAGGTTACAAATATTTACGGATCGTAACTGTTATTATTTTACATTTTTGATCAATTTCTCCGAAAAATTTAGTGTTGTTCACATATTGTTAATACGAATTTGCCGAATCAAGACAATAAATTACCTCATAATTTGTGCATACATCTAAAAAAAGTTAATAAAATATTATTTAATACCCTAAGGTGTTGATTTTTGAAAAAAAAACGCTATAATAATATTAATGTTACTGTTTTGTAACCATTTCGGAGTTCTGATAAACTCCCCCATATATGTGTAGAAAAAAAGAAAGGAGAATCGGGATGAGCATTGATTCCGGTGTTTTGGAGACAAATAAGACAAACAGCCCGGCGGATATGACAAATACAAAGAAAGAAAATAAATTTGAATCCGCTATGGTCGGCATCGGTTCACTTGTTACATACCTTGCTTCCGCAGCAGTAAAGCGTTCACTGAATGTAGCCTGCTTTGCGGCGAAAAAGATCGGCAGCGGAATTATCCCGCTTCGGTTAAAAATACGAAAAGAGCTCAGGAAAGTAATAAAGAAGATCACAGAACCGATAATAAGATTTTCCGAATTTAACGCTAAATTTGCAAAGAGAATAGACAAAAAAGGCTTTGTAAGAGCGGTAATTCTTCAGGCGTCCGATATAGCTGACGCTATAATGAAAAGCAGACGCTTTGCAAAAACAGTTATAAACTATACAGTTCCTGTTCTTGGCATTGCTTTGCTTGTATTTGTGGTTTCCGACAAGGCTTCCGCAGATTACGGAGTAACGGTCGAATATAACGGTCAGGAGATCGGAGTTGTTTCCGAAGCTTCCGTTATAGACAACGCTCAGAAAGTTATTGACCAGCGGGCTACGTATTATGACACAGGCAGTGAGACATATATCACAGCTACGCTTACTCTTAAGCCTTTAGGCGCTCAGGATAAGGTC
The DNA here is from genome assembly GCA_022511485.1 of Oscillospiraceae bacterium. Classification (GTDB taxonomy): domain Bacteria; phylum Bacillota; class Clostridia; order Oscillospirales; family Ruminococcaceae; genus RGIG8773. Next base: position 1,266 of record JAFLUJ010000219.1, read on the forward strand.
ATCGATGAGCAGACACTTGCTGCTGTTATTCAGGAGCAGATAGAAACTCAGGCAGCTGTTATAGAGCCTCCCGCAGAAGAAAAAGAACTTGAAATTCACGGAGATTTCTCTGACGAGGATGCAGCAGGCGAAGATGTAAATGATGACTTTGATAACAGTAATTCACGTGGTATACAGTCTGCGGTAAGCCGTTCTACAGATAACAGTGAAAAGGAAAGAGCATTTGTTGTTACAATAAACGGCGAGATCATAGGCGCTGTTACTGAGAATGACAAGATAGACGAATTCATTGAAGATATAAAGAATGAATACCTTACAGACGATGTCATTGATGTATCCTTTGATAAGGAGATCGAGTACACTTACGAACAGTTTGTTGATCCGGATCAGATAGTCGATCAGCAGGAGATCATCGATCTGCTTGATTCAAATGTTGCAGAGCCTGTTTTCTATGAAGTTCAGTCAGGAGACAATCCCTGGAACATCGCACGCGCAAACGATATTTCCCTTGAGGAGCTTGAAAGATGTCCCGCAACCTATGACGGTGAAGAGATTGATATGACTAAATATCTCCCCATCGGAGCGGTCATTCAGCTCAGCGAGGAAGTTCCTTATCTCGGTATAATGACCACCAGAGAAGTAACCTACAGTGAAATCATCGACTATGAGATCATAAAGACCGAAGACCCGGATATGTACAAAGGCGACAGCGTTGTAAACGTTGCCGGTGTTGAAGGCGAAAAAGAAGTTACAGCACTCGTTACCTATAAAAATGACGTTCCTGTTCTGACAGAGGTTCTTAATGAAACGATCATTTCCAGACCTGTAAACAAGGAAATGACAATAGGTACAAGAGAGACAAGAACCCCCGTAAGTGAAGGATCAGGAGGATCAGGCGATTACTTCTGGCCTGTAGACGGCGGATACATCTCAGCATATCAGGGTGACAGAAGAGGACACAAGGGTATTGACATCGCCGCTCCTTACGGAACTCCGATATATGCGGCGGAAAGTGGTACTGTTATTGAAGCAAATGGCGGTTGGAACGGCGGTTATGGAAACTGCATAAGGATCCAGCACGCTGACGGAAAGGTCACACTATACGGTCATCAGAGTTCACTGGCTGTTGAATATGGTGATTATGTAGTAAAGGGACAGCTTATCGGCTATGTCGGAAGCACAGGCGATTCAACAGGAAATCACCTCCATTTTGAGGTTCGTTCAAACGGTACTTACCTTAATCCTACTAACTTCGTTTCACAGTATTAATAAAAAATCAGTAAAGCCGGTACTTCATGTGCCGGCTTTTTTTCCTGTAAATCATAATTTAACGCATTACCTCTGTACTCTTACTGGGGAAAACCTTTCTGGAGAAAGGTTATTCCCCAGACCCCCTTTCCAAAGACTTTGTTCTATTTTTGAATCTGGAGGGCTTTGCCCTCCAGATTCAAAAATATATAAAAGTTTTAGGGAGGGGGTTCGGGGGATGACCGGCATGTTATAATATCAAGTGCAACAAAGTGAAAAAAAGATTGACTTCATCA
>JAFLUJ010000220.1 GCA_022511485.1 Oscillospiraceae bacterium
AGACGGCTGTGCAATTTTGTTCCGCAAGGGTGAGATAATAAAAAAGCTCCCTGAGAATGAAATACTCACGGCTTTGATAGACGAAATAGAAAAAATATAGGAATGGTGAAAGCTGATGCTTATAAAAGAGTTGTTTTCAGACTACATATCCGATATACCGAATTCAATAGGACGGGGCGAGGTACTGAGGCTTGAACATACTGAAAATATGAGAGAGCTTACGGTATACGCTTCATATGAACAGATACAGAAATATGATTATGTTATGGATTTTGAAAAGGTTATGAGGAAAAGCCTTGAAATAAACAGCTTTATGCTTAACTGCCGGTATGCTCCCTCGCTTTTCAGTGAGAAATGTATGCCGGACATCGTTTCTATGCTAAAACGGAAGATGTATGTTATAAACGGACATCTCAGCAATGCGGAGTACAGCTTTTCGGATAATACTGTCACTGTTGATGTAAATGGTACGGGCTTTGATGTCCTGCAAAAGTCGGGGGTAGAGCGGGAGCTTGAAAAATGTATCAGTGAGGTGTATTCAATAAATGTAAAGGTTATTCTCCGGAAAGGAGATGTTGTTCCGGAGGAGGACGATTATGAAAAGCGCATGGCTGAGGCTATTGCTGCCATGCCGATGCCAAAGGAAGCGCCTTCCGAAGAGGCTTCTGCGCCTGCTGAGCCTGTCAGAACAGAGCCTGTTTTTACGATAGATTTCAAGGATCTCCCAATTCTTACCGATGGTGCAAAGCTTCTTAAAGGAAAAGTCATTGACGCGCCGGTCATAAATATTTCCTCTATAAACAGCAAGATGAGTAATATTACTATATGGGGAGACGCTTTTGATTACTCCGAAAAGGAGATACGTACCAAAAACGGAACAAAACGTGTTGTTTCTTTAGGTATTACCGACTATACAGGTTCTATTTCAATAAAAAGCTTTGAAGACATTGATGAGGAAAATGTCCTTGCTAATTTTAAAAAGGGAGGTACTGTCCTTATCAGGGGACGTGCTGATTTCGACAGCTTTGACAATGAATTTGTTATAAAGCCGAATGACATAATGCAGGTACAGAAAACTCAGAAGCAGGACAAGGCTGCTGAAAAAAGAGTGGAGCTTCATCTGCATACAAATATGTCCGCAATGGATGCTATCACTCCTGCTGCACAGCTTGTTGAAAGAGCTTTTTCCTGGGGACATCAGGCAATCGCAATCACCGATCATGGCGTTGTTCAGGCTTTTCCAGAGGCTGCTTCGGCGGCAGCTAAGATACGCAAAAACGGAGGTAATTTCAAGATAATCTATGGCTGCGAGGCTTATTCGGTAAATGACAGGACAAACGCTGTTCATGTTTACAAGGACAAAGACATCAGTGATGAAATGATAGTTTTCGATATTGAAACTACCGGTTTTAGTTCTCAGGCGGACAGGATCATTGAAATAGGTGCGGTAAGGGTAAAGAATCTGGAGATAAAGGAGACTTTCCAGACATTTGTTGACCCGGAAAGGCATATTCCCGAAAGGATAACCGAGCTTACAAAGATCGACGATGAAACAGTAAAAGGCGCTCCTTCTCAGCATGAGGCTCTTAAAAGCTTCATTGAATTTTGCGGGGCAGACCCGGTCCTTATTGCTCATAATGCCGGATTTGACTGCTCCTTTATCAGAGCTGCCTGTGAAAGATATGGTGAGGATTTCAGCTTTTCCTCTATTGACACTGTTGTAATAAGCAGGAGTATGCTTCCTGACCTTAAAAAACATAAGCTTGACCATGTGGCAAAGGCACTGGGATTCGGGGAGTTCAATCACCATCGTGCGGACGATGATGCAAAGATACTTGCGAGAATATACATTGCTCTTGCCGGGCGTCTTGTGGAGGAACGGAAGATCAGGCTTATAAGCGAGATAAACGCCTGTGTTATGAATGTTGATCCCCGTTCTCTCCGTTCATACCATCAGATAATACTTGTCAAGGACGCTATTGGTCTTAAAAATCTGTACAAGCTTGTTTCCTTTGGCAATATAAAATACTATAAGCGTAACCCGCGTGTCCCTGTTTCAGAGCTTATGGCGCACAGGGACGGTCTTATTGTTGGAAGTGCCTGTGAAGCAGGGGAGGTCTTTTCTGCGGTCAAGGACGGTCAGCCCTGGGAAACTGTAAAGGATATAGCGAAATTTTATGACTACCTGGAGATCCAGCCCATAGCAAACAATGAGTTCCTCATGCATGATGAGGACTATCCTAACATAAAAACTGTTGAAGATCTACAGGATCTGAACAGGAAGATCGTTCAGCTTGGGGAGGAGCTTGGTATTCCCGTTGTTGCCACCTGCGACGTTCACTATATGGACAAGCAGGACAACATTTTCAGAAAGATACTTACATATCAGAAATTCGGTGATTCCGGAAATCAGCAGTCTTTATATTTCCGCACAACTGATGAAATGCTTGAGGAGTTTTCATATCTTGGCGAGGAAAAGGCTTACGAGGTAGTCGTTACAAACACCAATAAGATCGCTGATATGGTAAGTCCCGATATTGTTCCTATTCCTCCCGGAACGTTCACTCCGGAAATTCCCGGCTCTGAGGAGGATCTTGAACGCATCTCATGGGAGCGGTGCAAGGCTATTTACGGAGATCCCGTTCCGGATCTGGTTGCAAAGCGGCTTGACCGTGAGCTTACATCCATTATAAAACACGGCTTCGCTGTACTTTACATGATCGCTCAGAAGCTTGTGGCGGATTCCAATGAGCATGGCTACCAGGTGGGTTCAAGAGGTTCGGTAGGATCGTCATTTGTGGCGTCTA
>JAFLUJ010000221.1 GCA_022511485.1 Oscillospiraceae bacterium
ATTTGCTCCTTTGGATATCTGAATTGTAGGGAAATATATCAATAAATTTCTTTACGGTCGCAGGCTTTTTGCAATGCTCTGTTGTAAGCTCTGGGATTTTTCTCTTTTCTTGTAACAGGGGATATGCCGCCCCAGTCCTTTCGGCTGAGACGATGGATCTCCTGCTGTTTTTTCTTGCTCATTTTACTAAGTGGTATGAATTTTTCCATAGCAATGTTTCCTTTCGTTAATATAATCAATTTTGCTTCCGTATCTTATTTTACTTTTTACAGAAATAGTATGCAGCGGTATGGGTGCAGGCTCAGCCTGCCTTTCATATATCCTGATAATATATCCTGCTGATCTCTCCCCAGATGTCGGGACGGCTTTCAATGTATGTGAAGTCGTATTTTTCATAAAGTCCCACATGATCGGTGCAGATGTAGATCTTTTCTGCTCCCTGCTTTTTAGCTTCCGAAATGGCGTGGAAAATAAGCGTCCCCATCAGGCGGCGTCCTCTATACTCTGGAAAGGTATAAACGAAGCCTATCCAAGGGGATAAGGAATCGTCCTCGATACAGTCCTTTTCGCAAAGGGTCGCGAATGCGGCGGCTTTTTCGCCATCTGTGAGAATAAACAGCTTGCCGCCTTCTCCCCAGTAATCGTCAAATGTTTTTTCCTTGATTATATTGACGAGAAAAGAGGCTGCCCTCCAGTCGCTTTTCCCGATTTCTTCAAGCCAGTGTTCCTGTTCGGGACTTTCAAAAAATTCTATAATCTTCATTCCTGTTCGCCTCCGGCTTTGAAATTATAAATAGGCTTGATGATCTCCACCACATCGGCGGTGTCTCCGATATTGTTCAGAATATCGTCCATGCCCTTGTAAGCCATAGGACACTCGTCAAGAGTTCCTCTGCCCACAGAAGTACTGTAGATCCCTGCCATCTGCTTTTTGAACTCGCTGACAGTGAAGCTTTCCTTTGCTTCACCCCGGCTCATAAGTCTTCCTGCGCCGTGGGGAGCGGAGAAGTTCCAGTCGGGATTTCCCTTGCCGATACATATGAGACTGCCGTCCCGCATATTGATGGGGATAATAAGCTTTTCTCCTGCCTGAGCAGAAACAGAGCCCTTTCGGAGGATCATATTTTCTGTGTCGATATAGTTGTGGATGGTAGTGAACTGCTCCACAACTGTCAGCTTCAATCCGCTGATGATCTCGTTCATCATGGCTTTTCTGTTCAGATCAGCATACTGCTGGACGAACTTCATGTCGTGGATGTAGTCGTCGAAAAGCTGTCCGCTGACATATGCAAGGTGCTTGGGAATTTTCGTCCGTTTGGTGTTTTCAAGCTTTTTAAGCTCCCGGCTTATTTCAGTGTCTCGTCCCTGTGATTTCAGGTCGGAGATAAGCTGACGGACGGCGTCGTCTCCGGCGTGATTGAGCTGCTTGTAGCCCTGCTCCTGATAGTATTTTGCTACCTCCACGCCAAGGTGACGGGAACCGCTGTGGATAACGATATAGATACCGTTTTCGCCTTTGTCCGCTTCGATAAAATGGTTTCCCCCTCCAAGTGTGCCCAGGGAGCGTTCCGCCCGGCGAAGGTCTATTTTACCTGCGCATCGGAGTTCGCAAAGGTCGATCTGATCGGCGTATTTGTGAGGCTTACTGCGGATGCTGAATCCGGAGGGTATCTTTGCGTAAATGAGCTTATCAAGCTGCTGGAGTTCTATGTGCTTTTCCTTGATAAGCACAGTTTCCATACCGCATCCGATGTCCACGCCTACAAGATTGGGGACGATCTTATCGGTGATGGTCATGGTGGTTCCGATGACGCAGCCCATGCCTGCATGGACGTCCGGCATCATGCGGATCTTTTCTCCTACGGTGAATTCCTGACTGCAAAATTCGATAATTTGTGAGACAGAAGCGCTGTCGATGACGTCTGTGAAGACTTTTGCTGAGTTGTATTTTCCGTTTAATTCAATCATAATAATTCCTTTCGTCAATAGTGTTTGTTTGGTTTGCAGTATTTTAGCGCGCAAAAAATGCGCCCTCGAAAGGCTTTCCTAACGAGAGCGCATAATGACAATAATATGTCAGAATTTTTATATATCCGTAAGCGTATACGCAGGCGGACATACTTCAAAAACGCACAGTCGTTTGAAAATGCCTTTATATGTTGTATTGCTTATTGTAAGTTGATATATTTTTGTCATGGCGTCCGCCTCCTTTCATAAAATTACAGAATAATAATTTAGCTTGTAAGCATATTGACAGAATAACATATTTAATTTTATTTGTCAAGGGGTTTTTTAAAAAAATTTTTATTTAAAACTTAGAAATACTGTCTATACGGGATTTATTTTCAGGGGAAAAATAAAATCTGCCGCATTTTTCAAAGGGTTCAATATCCTTTGAAGTGAATTTTGCAGTATAAACATGGGGTTGATCCTTGTTAATGTCATAGCTTTTATAAGTGCTTAAATATCCGTCATCACCGTATGAAAATTCATATTTTTTAAATTCTGAATACCAGGTTGAATATTTGATAGTTTCAACCAGATTATGATTTTTATATTTATGAATTTCACCTGTCAGGTCTCTTGACAATGCTCTGCTTGGAATATGGACATACTCTGTTAATTGGTTCAGATCATTATATTTTAATAAATATATTTCACGAAGCTGAGGCAATTTATCTTTGTTAATGGAATCAAAAAGTAAATATATTTTTTTGAGATCATCGTTGACAAAAAATATTTCTTTGTAATTGTCCTGATAATTGTATGATACGTCATCGTAAAAAATAATTTTAATAACATTTC
>JAFLUJ010000222.1 GCA_022511485.1 Oscillospiraceae bacterium
CGGTTAAGAAGATATAGTCAAAACGATTATCGTCTGCTAATTTCTGAATAACCTTTACATTGGCTTTATGTATTTCCCCTTTTACTTCATATTGCAAACCAACATTATTTAAAGATTCAAGTCTTTTCCCTCGTGCATATAAAGTCGTATCATATCCCGCTTCGCTAAATAATGCTGCGTACAAACAACCGATTGCACCTGCACCATATATCAATAATCTCATAATATAATTATCCTTGCAAATTCCGGTTTATAGTGATGTTTAATTCAGTTACAATTATAGCATATATGGAAAGCAATTTCAAGCACATTATACTAAGTACGCACTTACTCACCACCCACAAGCGGTCGGCGGTACTGCCTACGGCAGACGTGCGGTATAAGATGCAGAAAAAGCCCTTGACAAATCATGTCTTGTAACTTGATTTTCAGAAAATATACTGATAGAGCGTTGGTTGATTTATCTTGACTTATTTTATTTGACAGAGTATAATAATTTAGAAAGGATTCACTTACTTGTCGGATTCCATAGGAGGCTTTATTAAATGACACGAATCATATATACTGACAGGCTTATTTTGAGACCGCTTGAAGAAAAGGATGCAGAAGATGTGTTTGAATGGGTCGGCGACCCCATTGTAAATAGATATATGCCGTACTCTGTTTACAAAGATATTGAGCAGGTCAGAAAGTGGATCGAACAGGCTAAAAACAAAGATTATGAATTTTGCTTTGAACTGAAAGAAACAGGGAAGGTCATTGGCGCCGGCAGTGTAAAGCCTGATACAGAACTGAACGCATACGAGTTAGGGTATAACCTGAACAGAGCCTTTTGGAATCATGGCTATGCTACAGAGGCAGCCAAAGCTATGATAAAATGGGCTTATGAAACTCTTGGTGTAAGAGACTTTATAGCAAGACACGCTAATGCAAATACTGCTTCGGGAAATGTAATCCGCAAGTGCGGCTTTCAGTTTGAAAAATATGGTCAGTATGGGAGATTTGATGGCAGCGAGGTTTTTGAAGCTTCCTGCTACAGACTCCATTTAGACTGATAAAAATTAAGGAAAGGAAAATCAAAATGATACTAATGAGTGCATATGCTCCATGCAAGGTCTGATTGGACGAGCTGCATGGAGATAAACTAAAGATTTCGTCCAAAGACTTTGCATTTTTGAATTTACTATATAAAATCAAAAAGGAGCAAAGTCACTATGAAACTTCACGAATTAAAATCTTTCTTTATTCTTTGGTTAACTCAATCATTTTCTGCACTGGGCAGCGCGATGACAAATTTTGCGCTGGTGGTGTGGCTCTATCAGAGCAGCGGTTCGGCGCTGACTACGGCAATGCTTTCCATCTGTTCCTACGCTCCATATGTTCTTATGAGCATTTTTGCCGGAGCGATAAGCGACAAGTGGAACAAAAAGACTGTAATGCTCGTAAGTGACAGCTTTGCAGCATTATGTACGGTGGCGGTACTTATCCTGCTTAAAACAGGTAGTCTTGAAGTGTGGCATCTGTATGTTCTGAACGCTCTTAACGGGCTTATGAATACCGTTCAGCAGCCGGCATCCGATGTGGCGGTCACGCTGCTTACTCCGGAAAAGTATTATCAGAAAACATCCGGTATGCGTTCCTTTTCAAACTCCCTGGTTACTATACTGACCCCTGTTTTTGCAGCTGCGGTAATGGCCTTCTGGGGAATTGACGTGGTCATCGCATTTGACCTGATTACATTTACGGTTGCGTTTTTATCTCTGCTGCTGTTTATAAAAATACCGGCGGTGGAGGAAAAAGCTGCGGAGGAGTCATTTTTCTCCACGGTAAAAAGCGGTCTTGTTTATTTAAAAGACAATCAAGGGATACTCTGGCTGATATTTTTCCTTGCGGCGATAAATCTCATTGCCTCGGTTTATGACGCTGCTCTTCCGGCTATGCTGCTGTCCCATAAAAACGGCGGGGAGACTGTCCTTGGAGCGGTCAACACCTGTGTGGGAATTGCAACTCTGGCGGGAAGCGTGCTTGTTACATTTATGCCAGCTCCTAAAAGCCGTGTGCGTGTGATATGCAATACACTGCTTATCTCCATGAGTACGGAGAATTTCCTGCTTGCTTTCGGGAAGTCTCCGATCATATGGTGCATTGGTGCGATCCTTGGCTGGATTTGCATACCTATCATGAATGCTAACATGGACGTGATCTTCCGCACAAGGATACCTCCCGAAATGCAGGGGAGGGTCTATTCTGCAAGAAACACCATGCAGTTTTTTACAATCCCAGTGGGTTTCTTTTTGGGGGGACTGCTGGTTGACAATGTTTTTGAGCCGTTTATGGCGGCGCAGTCCGTGGACAGCATTTTCGTCCGTATCTTCGGCAGCGAAAAGGGTTCCGGAGCGGCATTCCTGTTCTTTGTGATAGGAATTGCAGGAGTTCTGGTATGCCTGATCTTCCGTAGAAACAAACATATACGTGGACTTGATACTAAAGATTAAATAAAAACAGGAGATCGGAAGCTATTATTCCGGTCTCCTGTTCATTTTTATGAAACATCATCGGCACGAAGCTCGATGTCTATCATCATTTTACATATTTCGGGGGATATATTTTTATTGACCTCGTAATGGTCGGTTTCGCCACGTAAAATTTTTAGAAGTTCGTCCTCATATTTGAAGTAATCATAAGGGAAAATCTCGAAATGATAATCATGTACTCCCGGATTATTGCGGCTGGCATGACTGCGTACATGACTAAGTTTTTCCATATGCTTCAAATCACCG
>JAFLUJ010000223.1 GCA_022511485.1 Oscillospiraceae bacterium
CGTCTATCTCTCAATTATTTTTTTACTTTTGTCCAATATCTATTGTAGCACTACAGCGGCGATTTTTTATTTAAGACAATTTATCTTGATATTAACATTTTGATATGTTATAATTGTACTGACACATAAGATAAGCAAATGAAATAATGCAATAGAAAAGCGAGCTGATGTAATGAGCGAATCAATTTTGATCGTCGATGATGAAAAGGAAATAGCCGACCTGATAGGGCTTTATTTAAAAAACGACGGGTATACTGTACATAAATTTTACACAGGTGCAGATGCGTTGAAATGCATAGAGGATACAAGACTTGATCTTGCAATATTGGATGTTATGCTTCCTGATATTGACGGTTTTCATATCTGCAAAAAGATCAGGGAGAAATATTTTTACCCTATAATTATGCTCACCGCCAGGGTTGAGGACGGCGACAAAATAATGGGACTTACCATAGGTGCAGATGATTATATTACGAAGCCTTTCAATCCCCTTGAGGTTACAGCCAGAGTAAAGACCCAGCTTCGCCGCTATACGAAGTATAATAATTCCTCCGATAGCAGGGAAAGTATTTCGGAATATGATATAAGAGGTTTGACGATCAACAGCAGTTCCCATAAATGTACATTGTACGGAAATGAAATATCCTTAACTCCTATCGAATTTTCCCTGCTCTGGTATCTGTGCGAAAACAGAGGGAGGGTCATTTCCTCTGAGGAATTGTTTGAAAATGTCTGGAAAGAAAAGTTTTTTGAAAGCAATAATACCGTTATGGCACATATTGCAAGACTTAGGGAAAAGCTTAACGAGCCATCACGGAATCCAAGATTTATAAAAACAGTATGGGGAGTTGGTTATACTGTCGAATAGAAGTGAATTATCCCGCAGGATCATTTTCAGATGCACCGTTACCATGCTTATTTATACTGCAGCGGTAATTCTTGCGGTTTTTATTGCATGGCTGATATGTCGGACGCAAGTCTGGTACGATTTTGATATTACCTATCGGATACTTAATTTTATAGAAGATCACATAATCTTTTTTACAGGTATAACTATTGCGGCAGGATGGCTTGTTATTTTTTCTTTATATGTATATAAGCTTTTGGGATTCCTTGATAAAATTATTGTTGAATCGGAAAAACTTACTGCTCCCGAAAGCGATCAGATACGTCTTCCAGCTGATCTGAAAGGAGTTCAGGACGAGCTTAACAATATCCGTGAAAGAGCTGCAAGGGATTCCGCAGCAGCCAAAGAAGCAGAGCAGAGGAAAAACGACCTTGTAGTTTATCTTGCACATGATCTGAAAACTCCGCTCACCAGTGTTATAGGATACCTCTCCCTTATGCAGGACGAACCACAGATCAGCACAGAATTAAGAGCAAAATATACTGGCATAGCTCTTGAAAAGGCAGGGCATTTGGAGGAGCTTATCAATGAGTTCTTTGATATTACAAGATTTAATCTTACACATATCTCTCTGGAGCTTGAAAACGTAAATTTTACCCGTCTTGTTGAACAGACTGCATTCGAATTTGAACCTATCCTCAAAGAAAAGGGACTGTTATGGAAGCTTGACATTGATAAAGATACAGAGCTTCTGTGCGATGCCAATAAGATGGAAAGAGTTCTTGACAATATTATCAGAAATGCTGTAAATTATAGCTATCCGAATACAGAAATAGCGCTTACTCTTCAGAAAAGCAATGAGGAAGTTGTTTTTTCTGTGAAAAATAAAGGCAGGACAATTTCAGAAGAAAAGCTTGGCAGGATATTTGAGCAGTTTTACCGTCTGGATACATCAAGAGGTACAAGATCAGGCGGCGCAGGACTTGGACTTGCCATTGCAAAGGAGATCACTGAGCTCCACGGCGGAACTATAAAAGCCGAAAGCTCGGATGAAAGTGTTACATTTACTGTAGAGATACCGATGTAAGAAAATCGTAAGAAATCCGCATGATAAATTTATGATTTTCGGGATTAAAATCAGATACATAAAATGATCCGTTGTGATAAAATATTTCACAGCGGATTTTTTATGAAGGGTGATCCTATGAAAAGGAAAAATAAACGCAGAAAATATATACTTCCCAAAATACTTTTATTTATCGGACTTGCAGTATTTTCGTTTTTGTCTGTAAAGAATTTAAGAGAAGAATTTAAAGGCGTCCCCGCGGATAGTCATAGTGAAATATCTGAAGAATGGTATCTTGTACTTGTAAATTATGAAAATCCTATCCCGGAAAATTATGATCCGGAGCTTACTGTTCTTGATAACGGCAGAAGCGTGGATTCACGTATTTATCCTGATCTGCAGAAAATGTTTGACGACATGGGAGCAGTGGGGATATATCCCGTTGTAGGGGAGGGATACCGCACCGCCGCAGAACAGCGTCAGATGATGGTGGAAAAGGTGGAAGCTTACATAAATGATGGATTTCCGCGAAAGCGTGCGGAGGCTCTTGCAGAAAATGAGGTAGCCGCTGTCGGAAAAAGTGAACATCAGCTGGGACTTGCAGTCGATATTAACGCTGATAAAGCTTTTTCAACCAATGATGAGGTATATAACTGGCTGTATCAGAATGCATATAAATACGGGTTTATTCTTCGTTATCCGTCTGATAAAATAAATATTACCGGAATAGATTTCGAGCCCTGGCATTATCGGTATGTGGGAAAAGAAGCAGCAAAGGAGATATACGAACTCGGAATTTGCCTCGAAGAATATCTGAAATAA
>JAFLUJ010000224.1 GCA_022511485.1 Oscillospiraceae bacterium
AAATTATTTCTGTACTCTTACTGGGGAAAACCTTTCTGAAGAAAGGTTATTCCCCGATAGGAATGCAGGAACAATATACTAAATTATGATCTGCTTTACTATTCATAATATAATACACTCATGAAACTACCCTGTGCAACAGCTCCCTGTTTTTATCACACACGCTGGTGATCGTCAAATGTGGGATTTGCCATACGTCTGATCTTATTCGTTACCTCCGGCTTAAGCGGCTCAGGTTCAAACAGAGGACGGTTAAAGTAATATCCCTGAAGCAGGTCAACTCCGCAGGAAATAACAGTCTGGAGCTCGTCTTCTGTTTCTACGCCCTCGGCAAGGATAAGAATACCCTTTGAGCTGACGAGCTTTACAAGGTTGCTGATGATAGTACGTCTGCTGATGTCCTTATCACAGCCGCTGATAATTGAGCGGTCTATCTTTATGATGTTAGGCTGTATGGTGATAAGAGCATATTCGCTGTTATAGCCCGTACCGAAATCGTCGAGAGCTATCTGAGCCCCCCATTTTTTCATACGGTTTATCTTGCGCTCGTTATAGTCTTCATTGGAGCTTTCGCCCTCAAGGATCTCCAGGACAACATTGGGCAGTATATCCGAAAAATCATTTTCGATCTTTTGAACGTCGGAGAGTTCAAGTACGCAGTTTGAGATCGAGTTTACGAAAACATGACAGTCACGGGGTATACGTCCGGCTTCGATCTGATTCTTAAAGTCATCCAGAGCTTTTGTCCATGTCATACGCTCGATCTCATTGAGCCTTGCGCTGGTCTTTGCGATCCTCAGCAGATCAAGCGGCGACTGGAAAACGTTGGACTGAGGACGCATAAGCGCCTCATAGCCGTATATCTCGCCGGTTTTGGCGTTTACTATGCTGTGGAACGCATATTTGACGCTGCATTCGTCAATGATACGGTTCATTTCCTCAACGCCGGTGATAAGTATGGCGTCGCTGTCATATGCCGATTTATCAAATTCGGCAAGCTCACCCTTTGTGGAATGCTTGATGGTATACATGGCAAAATCCGCATATTTCATAAGCACTTCATAGGATTTTGCGTCATCGGGATACCAGGAAACTCCCGCACTTGCACGGATCTTGAAATGAGTACCGTCAGCCAGCAGACAGTAGCTTTGTAAAAGCTGTGAGCGAACGTCGTCTATGATCCCCCGTATTTCATCCTTGGAATCGAATCCTGACAGACATACGTTAAATTCATCTCCGGAAAGACGGGAAACGATACCTCCGTAATACTGGAACCTCTTAAGAGATGTGGCTGCCGTTTTGATATAATCATCACCGAAGTCATGTCCATAGGTGTCGTTTACATATTTGAGATTATCAAGGTCAAGCATTATGAAGGCTGTGACCTTAAGTGAATCAGCATTCTGGAAAAGCTTTTCTACCTGATTATAATAAGCGTTGCGATTAAGCAGTCCTGTAGTGCTGTCGTAGTCGCGCTCATATTCGATACGCTTCTTTTCCATTATTTCGTTGGTGATGTCCTGCAAAATACCGATACTCTTGTTTTTGTTATTTACAAGGCTCAGACGCATCCAGCGCATACTACAGTCCTTCTGGGCGATACTGTACTCTCTTATGAAATCTGTCTGAGTTTCCCTGGAGATCTCCTCCAGACCCTTTGTTATCGCGTCCTTTGTTTCCGCGGAATCAATGTTTTCCAGAAATTCGGTACGGCTCATAATAATGTCCTCGTCCGCATCTTCCAGTATGTCAAGCTGTTTGAGAAGGCTTTGCCCCACAAACATACTATCATCCTCACTGTCATAAAGGAAAGTACCCAGTCCCACATCTGCAATACGTATCATCTGGGAAACCTGAGAGGAGAAGCCCTGTATGTTGATCTGGAGCTGAGTGATAGCGTCCGTCATATTATCAAGCTCATAGATATTGGATGGCTCAAACCGTATGACCTGACTGTATTTACGGTTGGAGTTCATAGTCCTGATTACTTCCGTGATAGGCTTTACCACATTCCGTGCAGTAAGGAAAACTACAAAAACACTTATTGCCAGGGATATTAACGCTGCAATAATAAGCATCTGGATAAGATTGGTATAAGGACGAAGTACGCTGGATTTATCAGCAACTGAGATCAGCGCCCATTTTTCCGAATAATAGGGACTTGCGTAATTATACAGGTTAATATACTGAGTACAGCCTGCCAGATCGTCTCCATTGTCAAGATCGAATCCCCAGATATTTTTGTCCGGAGTTTCGATGAGGTCAAGAGCCTCCGTTTTTCCTAAAAGCTTCTGAAAAGCCGTACCGGAGTGAGCGACAATATCAAAACTATTCTCTGTTGTTCCGTTTCCGAGAACATAGCAGGCGATCTCGTTTCTGAAATCGCTTGTTGGCATATCCGAAATAACGGTATTTTCTGTAAGTCCGATGCCGAGCACTCCGTACACTGTGCCGTCATCTGCGATAAGCGGTACGGAATACTTCATGCTTGCCGTAGTATTCCGTGCCATCTTTGAAAAACCGCTCCAGTAGCCAAGATACTCCGGTTTTAATGTACCGTATTCCTTTGCAGTGTTCAGTGTCTTATAGTAGAAATCAAAATTTTTGGTATCATTTGGATCAGGTTCAAAATGGAGCTTCCAGGCTGAATCCAGACTTA
>JAFLUJ010000225.1 GCA_022511485.1 Oscillospiraceae bacterium
CTGCTCTTTTAGTTGCTTTTTTGTGCGGCTATTCGTATAGATAACAGCAGCCAATGTCGCAATGGCTGTTAAAACTCCAGCGGCAAGAGTTGCCCCAAATCCCCACCAATCTGTTGCGACATATATTATATCATTTGTCAAAATGAATCCCAAAATGATACCCTCCCAATCTGATGTAAGGGATAGCCGCAAAGCGGCGCAAGGGGCGGTAGCCCCTTGTACGGAGCGGAGCGACGCAAGCCTCGCAGAGCGCAATTCATACATGGTCGCAAGACCATGTATAGAAGTGCGCCCTTGCTTCACGGCGGGAATTTATCAGAACAGCTACTCATTCAGAAAAAGGCTTTTGGATGGTGTCCAATCTTTTGCCAATTCATCAGCCTTTTCAAGCCATCGTTTAATTCTTTTTTCTGGCGGGACGCTCTCTCCCCAGTATTCCACAAACAGGGCATCATCCATGCGCAGAGCGGCATCTTTCATTTCAGCCTCGATTAACTTGAGCGCTCTTTCGATGTAAATGCCGCCCTCATCGTCATTCTTTGGATTCGCGACGCTCCCAGCCGAAAACAGATCCCTTGCCTGGTGACACAGCACACCGTGGTAAGTCAAGAGATACAACACCATGTCGTCATACTTGTTTCGTGATCGGCCGGACTTTACTATGCCGGGGCAAAGCAGGGCCGCTTCCGCCCGCAATTTTGTTTTCTCTTCAGCCGAAAGATTAGTGTATAATCGCGCTTGGATAGGGGTTGTATGTTCCTCAGAATCTTCTCGTTCCTCCACCCACCATAGCCGTCCATCCGGATGTATTTTCCGTGCATAGGCCCGTATATATTTCATCTTTTCCTGCATTTCCAGCTTTCGGAAATCATCATAGCGAATGCCCATTTGCTCGAACAGCGATTCCTTGACTGCTGCCTTATCTGATGGAAGTTCAACCTCAAATCTTGGAACATGGGATGTTCTTACATGAATTACACTTTGTTCGTATTCGCCCCACCGCACTTCTGGCAATCCGCCCATTTTACCAAAAACAATATAAATGTATTTGACCTCATTGATGCGCTGGGTTTCCAGTACGCTGTTTGCAATGCTTCTCCATGTATCACTAAGAGTAAACTTCACTTCTACGCCATATTCACCCATAGCAATGTCCGGGAATGCTTGCGGATGGGGATTGAAGTCGATTTCAAAGGACTGCTCATCTTTTGTCAAGACGCTCAAAACCTCTCTGACCCGGTTTTCAAACTGAGCAGATGTTTTGAATCCTACTTCTCTGGCTTCATGGGTAAGCTGCTCACAGCATACATCCAATATCTTCTCAAATTCGCTCTTTGTCATAGCCTTTGTCAGTTCCCTTCGACGACTGATTTTACGGCGTTTGCGATATGCCACGCGAGTACAGGGGGCACAGCGTTCCCAATTTGGCGCTCAGTTTCTCGCAACCCGCAGGGAAACACAAAACTATCTGGAAAAGACTGAATGCGCGCAGCTTCTCTCATAGAAATTCTTCGGGGCAAAGAATAGTGAAATTGAATGTTTCCGTGACATTCAGCGCGCATAGTGTAACCGGGGCGATCTGCTACGAGCCGTCGGTTTCCTTGTTCACCGCTTACTTTAGCGTTACTCCAAATATGTGAAAATGATTTATCTTCTGGATGGTCCTCTAAATCGTGAAGTGCGTCATATGCTGTAACTGGAATTTGAATAGTTGGTACTGGCGGGACAAATTTAGGCAAGTCCCTTCTTGTTCCCACAAAAACTACTCGCTCTCTTGTCTGGGGTACTCCGTATTCCTCCGCATGATATAATTGATATGTCAACTCGTATCCCAAAGAATTGAAGTCCTCAACAATCCGATTAAGGGAATACTCATTTTGCTTGAGCAACAAACCTCCGACATTTTCCGCAACAAAAACTTTGGGTGTTGTTTTTTTTACGGCTTCTACAATGTAGGTGTATAAACTACTTCGCTTCCCGTTTACACCCAGCATTTTACCATTGATGGAAATGTCTTGACAAGGAAAACCACCAACGACAATATCTGCGGACGGCGGAAGGTTTTCTATTTGCTCACAAATATCCCCTTCAATAATATAGTCACCAAAATTTTTCCGGTATGTTTTGCAAGCTGCTGGGTTAAGTTCATTTGCCCAAATTATTTCCATCCCTGTGCGTTTATAGGATTTGCCCAAAAAATCAAATCCACCGATAAACCCTAAATCCAATCCACCGCATCCAGAAAAAAGTGATACAATGGTAATGGGTTTAGATTTCGTGCGTTTTTTGACAGGATAATCTTCTTCGCTATCAACAGTCCAGTTTCGCCCAATTTTTTTTGCAGTTTTTAATAGGCCGTTCTCTGCAAGCCTCCGAAGTGTATCACTACTCCTGCCGTGCATCTTTGCATATTCAGAAAGCGCAATAAGCATTGTATCACCTCCAACAAAGCCTGAGCTCATTTTGATTATACATGATATCGTGCATTTCCGCAAGCACCATTACCAACAAAGTGTACATTATTTTTCATTGCCCTGTTAATCAAGTAGGAACTGCCCGAACAACACATTTTCTTGTCCGTCCGGGCAGTTCCTACCTGCATGATTTCCGGTTTTTCGTTTATTGGAAGTTATTTGCTCTTTGTAAA
>JAFLUJ010000226.1 GCA_022511485.1 Oscillospiraceae bacterium
AAATCCATTGCCAGCGATGGCGTGCGGGTTCAAGTCCCGCCACCAGCACCAACGGGGAAACCCCCGCAGGCAGACCGTCCTTGGTTGTCAAGGACGGCTTTCTTTTTGGCGAGACAAGATAAAATAATAAATCTTTTTAATAACCAAATATAGCGGGGAAGCCCCCGTAGGCAGACCTTCCTTGTTTGATTTTGGAAAATACAATAAAATACTTGACAAATCGACAGTATTATTATAGAATAAATATAAGAATCTTTTAATATAAACGGCAAGAAAAATAAGGAGATCAGCATTATGAAGAATACAATAATAAAACGAGTTCTGTCTTTAGCGATGTCCGCTTGTATGATACTCGGATATTCAGGTCTTACTGCTTATGCAGATGATGGAAATGAATCTGATAATATTGTAGAGGTTCTCGCTACAGATGAAGAGATGGCAGAAGAAGGAGAAGAATTTTCCGAAAAGTCTGATATTACAAAAAATACGGAAGATGGTACTGAAGATAATGCAGAAAATATCCCCGTTACCGCTGTTGTAGATGACAATGCTGTCGCAGGCGGAGGAAACGACGATATAAAAGAAGTTACTGTTCCTGCGAGAAATATCAGACTTATTGGTTCTCAGACCAATAATATTGAGCTTGGAAAAACATTTCAAATAAAATTTAGTTTTTCCCCATCAAAATCTGATGATTATGTTATATATAAAAGCTTTGATAAAAAGGTCGTAAAAGTTGATGAAAACGGTGTTGTAACTGCTATAGGATACGGTTCAGCAAAAGTTCAGATCAAAGCTTCCAGTGGTGTAAAAAAGAATATCTATTTTAATGTCATTGAAGGTGAATATGATGAATACAAGGAGGACGATGTTGTCGAAGAAAAAAAAGAAGTAACTTCTATAGAGCTTCTGAGCCAGAATGCCATGGTCCATACAGGAAAGAAAGTTCAGATAGAAACTGTTCTTTATCCTCTTGGAATTACAGATGATCTTACTTATAGATCAAGTAATAAAGATATAGCAAAAGTCTCTTCATCCGGAGTTGTAACAGCATTAAAAAATGGTTCAGCAACTATAACGGTTACAGCAAGTAACGGAGTTTCCGCCGAATTTTATATTACAGTATACAGTGACGTATATAAAGGAATTGACGTTTCAAAATGGCAGGAGGATATTAACTGGAAAAAGGTTGCGTCACAAGGTATAGATTTCGTTATGATCCGAAGCTCCTTCGGCAGAGAGCATACCGATGAAAAGCTGAAAACCAATGTTGAAGGCTGTGAAAAATATGGTATCTCCTATGGATTCTACCATTATACATATGCCACTACAGTAGAGGAAGCCAGAATTGAGGCAAAATATTTCTTAAAGACAATAAAAAATTATCATCCCGACTACCCTGTCGTTCTTGATATTGAGGAAGAATTTTACAAGCAGATGAGCCGTAAGCAGATCACTAATATTATTGTTGCGTTCATGAAAGAGCTTGATAATGCAGGATATTACGGAGTTGTTTACAGCTACGCTAAATTTTTTGCAGAATATATAGATATGTCAAGAATAAGCAAATATGACATTTGGATCGCCAGTTGGGGCGATGAAGAAAAGCTTAACAGCGTGTATGACGGATACTATAGTATGTGGCAGTATTCAGCGACAGGCAAGATAAGCGGTATATCCGGAGAAGTCGATCTGGATTACTCTTATAAAGACTATTCATCTATTATAAAAAATAGCGGAAAGAATAAATTCTGATATGCAAAAATGGTATTATTGACTGGTTTCAATCAATAATACCATTTTTCATTTATTGAGGATCTCATCATATATCTTTTCCTGTGATGAAAGCTGTTCTGCTGCATTGTCAAGAGTAGTCTGTGTTATGTGTTCTCCCCCAAGGATGCGAGCTATTTCAGAAATCCGCTGTTCGGTGTCAAGACTGGTCACATTTGTGTATGTTCTGTCATCGGTGTTGCTTTTTTCTATCAACAGATGATTGTCCGCCATAACTGCGATCTGTGACAAATGGGTAACGCACAGGACTTGACGGGATTTGGAAACTTGTCTGAGCTTCACTCCGATCTTCTGAGCAGCACGTCCGCTTACTCCGGTATCGACCTCGTCAAAGATCATTGTGGGAATATCCTCATTTTCTGCTATTACATTCTTAATTGCCAGCATGATTCTTGAAAGCTCACCGCCGGAAGCTATTTTAGCGATCGGTTTTGGAGGCTCTCCCGGATTTACGGAGATCATCAGCTCCATAATGTCCATCCCGTTAAGAGTAAGCTTTCCCTTGGAGTGCTCGAAAGCTATCCGGACATTAGGCATATCAAGGAATTTAAGCTCGTCTGATATTTTCTCCGTAAGCTGTTCCGAAGCCTTTGTACGAAGCTCTGAAAGCTTTTCTGCCTTTTCTGAAACATCCATCAGAAGAGAGTTCTTGCGCTCGGTCAGCTCTTCTATTTCCTTTGAGTATCCCGCTATCTCCCCTGCTTCTGCACTGTAGGAATTATACCGGATCATGAGCTCCCCTAATGTGCATGAATAACGCTTCTTTATATTATACAGCTTTTCACGACGTTCGGAAAGATACTCCAGACGCTTTTCGTCTATATCTATACTGT
>JAFLUJ010000227.1 GCA_022511485.1 Oscillospiraceae bacterium
GTCTGGGGAATAACCTTTCTTCAGAAAGGTTTTCCCCAGTAAGAGTACAGAGGTACTACGTTAAATTATGATTTTACGCTGCGAGATCAATTCTCCTCTTTACAGTCCCCAACAACTGTGAAATCCACCTGTCCCGAAGCCGGATTCGCTCCTGAACATATCACCTTTATAGTATTTCCCACCTGATAAACAGGCTTTCCGAATTTTGTAAGAGTGAACCGTCCGTCATAATCATACGGACCGTTTGCAAGAGTGTCCACACGGACAAGTCCCTCTACTGTGTTGGGAAGCTCCACAAAGAATCCGAACTCCTGTACGGAAACGATCATTCCCTCAAATTCCCCGCCGATATGTCCTGTCATGTACTCTGCGATATAACAGTCGTCGCAGTCCCGCTCCACACGCATTGCTATAAGCTCTCTTTCGGAAGACTGGCTGGATGCTTCCGCCGCAAATCCCGCATACCGCTTCTGCAAATATTCGGGAGTCTGTTTATTATAGCAAAGGTCGGTAAGTATCCGATGTATAGCTAAGTCCGGATAGCGCCTTATTGGCGATGTAAAATGAGCATAATCCTCCAGAACCAGACCGAAGTGTCCAAGGGGCTCATCAGAATATTTCGCCTTTGCCATAGACCGGAGCACCATGTTGTTCACAACGGGAGCAAAAGGCATATCTGCAGTCTTTTCAAGTATCTCCGCCAGATGCTTCGGCTTGACGTTGGTGAACTGAGGAACGGCAACTCCCATACGGGAAACAATATCAACAAGCTCCCTTATCTTATCCGGAGAGGGATCTTCATGGACGCGGTAAACAAAGGGAACAAGATTTTCCCTTGCCAGTCTTGCTGCCGCGGTATTTGCCATGAGCATGAATTCCTCGATAATAAGCTCGCTTCTGCCCCGCTCACGCTTTATAACGTCGGTGCAGACATCGTTCTCGTCCAGTATAAGCTTGGCTTCCGAGGTCTCAAGCTGGGGAGCGCCGCGTTTCAGCTTGTTTTCGGTAAGTATTGCTGCAAGCTCGTCCATCAGCAGGATAGTATCTATAAGTCCGTCATATTTTTCAGACAGAGTATCGGAGATCTTTTCTCCTCTTTTAATGCAGTCAAGCATAGTATTAAGCTCGCTGTACACGCCCTTGACCCGTGAGCAGATAACTGACTTGCTGAATTTGTAGGAAATAAGTCTTCCCTCTTTATCAAGCTTCATAAGACAGGAAAAAGCAAGCCTGTCCTCTCTGGGATTCAGGGAGCATATGCCGTTGGAAAGCTCCTTTGGCAGCATGGGAACTACCTTATTTGCATAGTAAATGGAAGTTCCCCGCTCCATAGCGTTTTTATCAAGATCTGAGCCTGACTTTACGTAATAGGAAACATCGGCGATATGGACGCCAAGCTCCCAGCCGGTCTCTGTTTTTGAAACGGATACTGCGTCGTCGATGTCCTTTGTATCAGCTCCGTCAATGGTAAAGATAATACTGTCACGGAGGTCAAGACGCCTGTATATCTCCTCCTGAGGCAGACCTCTCTGCTCCGCAAGACGGGCTTCCTTCAGGACTTCCTCAGGGAATTCAGTTTCCACGCCGTTTGTATACAGGATAGCCTCTGCACTTACAGACGCCTTTCTGCTGTCTCCGAAAGCGCTTAATATCCTTACCCTGTGCTCGGAGTGTCTTTCTCCCCTGCGGCTCACGCTTGCAAGGACTTTATCCCCCACGCGCACCGGGACGTTTATCTCCGAGACTATCATAAGCTCCTTAGCAAGAGTGTCGGGACGGACGCAGATGGTCTTTCCGTCCTTTTCCACCGTACCGGTAAATTCGGAAAAGCCCTCCTTGACGATCTCCACAACCTCGCCTTCGGGAAGCTCCCCACGCTGCGGAAGAAGCTTCGCCATTACAATATCTCCCGGCATTGAGCCAAGCAGGAATTTTCCCGGAACGAAAATTTCCGTTCCCTCCTCGTCCTCAATAAATCCGAAGGTCTTGTTTATTCTTGAAACCGTGGCACGGAAAACTCCCGCCGCAGAGCATAGCATAAGACCGCTTTTATTTTCCGTTATCACGCCCTCCAGCTTAAGCTCCGCCACTGCTCCTGCAAAGGCTGCCGCACTGGGCTTTCTTCCCTTGCAGCCTGCATAGAGCTTCCGGTAAGCTATTGCCCGTCCTCCGGCTTGTCCAAGCTGGGAACGTATCCTTTTTTTGTAGATCTCTTTCAATTCCGCCATATCTATAATTATGCTCCCATAACGGAGCATTACTCCTTTCACGCACAATTAAACCGCATAAATGCATATTAAAAAACGTCCCGTGCGGTCAACACGGGACGCATACGCAGCCTTACTTAAGGCAACACCTCACAAAGAACTGCTGCCGCCTTAGCCGGCATTGATCTTGTTTATGATCGTTGGTATGAAGTTTACCGCAATGGTAACAACAAAAAATACGATGGTAAGAAGTCTCGTAAGTCTTACCAGAGCCTGCTCACGGGAGCTGCTTACATTTCCCTTGCCGAAGAAGTTATCGGACTGTCCGGAAAGCGCGGAGCTCATATCCTGCTGCTTCTGTTCCTGCATCATTGTAAGTA
>JAFLUJ010000003.1 GCA_022511485.1 Oscillospiraceae bacterium
GGTTTCAATGGTCGTTGTTTCTTCCGGTGTTGTTTGGGTCGTTTCCTCGGTTGTGATTTCAGATGTTGTTGTCGCTTCGGTTGTGGCTGCAGGAGTTGTAGTTTCTTCTGTTGTTTCTTCGGTTACTTTTTCTGTTGTGGTGGTGGTTGGCTCAGTGGTGGTTTCGTCGACCAAGGCTTCATCACCCACACCACAGCAGGACAATGACAGCACTATGGCAAACGCCAGTGCAAGGGTTATTGATTTTTTAATTAATGTTTTCATCATAGCATACCTCCTCATTATAATTATGTTATAATATAGCTGACTTGTTCAAGTAATTTTTAGTAAAAGGGGCAATTTTTATAGTAGAGTGTTTTTTGACAATATTAACAAAAATGTCCCTTTGACAAATTTATGTCAAAGGACAGCGATTTATAAACCATGGTTTTCCTTGTGTTATTTTATTTCACATATTGTAGCATATCATAATAGCTTTGTCAAGGAAGCAAATATTTCTTTACTTCAAAAAACAGTATTTTCAGGTGTTTCCGAAAGCTTCATTCTCTTTGCGGAACTGCGTAAAATCGTCATGAAAACCACTTTTACCGTTAGGATTATGATCTTTCCCATTCCACATAAGAACAAAACCACCGAAAGAATGAACTCTCTCGGTGGTTTTAAATTCAGTTAATATAGAATATGAACCCCTTACATACCGGTAAGACCCGAACGAGCAATACCTTCTGTGAAGTTCTTTTGCAGCAGGATATACAGCACCAGGATCGGAGTGATCGAGATAAGGCAGGCAGCCTCCATCCAGACAATGATCTCACGTGTATTTACCTGAGCATTTGCATCGCCGAACAAAAGTACCTTGATGTTTGCACTCAGGTTTTTCAGCGTCAGCGCCAGAGTCTTATAGTTCATAAAGAACGATGTACTTACATAGTAGTCATTCCAGTACCAAACTACTGAAAGCAGGAATACTGTAAGGAACGTAGAACCTGCATTAGGTATCATAACACGTGCAAAAGTCGTAAGCGGAGAGCATCCGTCCAGTGCAGCAGCGTCCTCAAGCTCCTTAGGAAGACCTCTGAATGACTGTCTGAACAGGTAAATGAATAGACCTGCACGCAATCCGTTAGCTGTCAGAGCAGGGAGGTACATCGCTGCTGCCTTATCAATAAGGCTGTAGTAATCTCCCTTGATCATATAGTAAATGCCAAGGGGATTGAAGTAACGGAAGAACATATACAGCGGGATAAGTATGATCTGCGGAGGTACAATGATCATCATGATAACGATAAAGAACAAAATATTCTTGCCCTTGAAATTATACCGTGCAAATCCATAGCCTGTTACCGCACAGGTAAGAACCTGGAGTACTGAGCAAACTATGTTCAGTTTAAGAGTATTTCCCAATGTTTTGCCAAACTCCATTGCCTTTACTACGTCCTTGATATTTGATGTTGTAAAGTGTCTTGGTATCCACATGATCGTAGGATCATTCATGTCAGCTCTTGTACGGAAAGCAGCTGTGATCATATAAAGCAAGGGATAAATGATGATGAAGCACAAACCGAAAACGATAAGACCTCTGAAAATAGGCCACATAGCCTCTACAAACTGCTTACGTCTGAGATAGGCTTGCTCCTCAGGAGTGAGACACTCCATTCTCTTCTTATAGCGTTCTCTTTTTTCCATGCGGGAGAGCTTCTCCAGCTTGGGTTTTTTCTGAGGTTTATTTTTGTCAATGAAGTCAGAGATAACGTCTTTAATACCACTCATAGCCATTTTTCTCCCCCTCCTTAATCATCATACCATACAAGCTTGTTTATGATCGCGAATATGATTCCGAGAACTACAAGGATTATTCCGAAGTAGCTCCACGCCATTGCCGCCGACAAACCGTATTTCCATTCGGTCTGAACACTCAGCAATCGTTCCATTACCTGATTGGTAGGATCCGTAAAGGCATCGATGATCGTATAAACTATGTTTACAAGGATCATTGGGGAAATATAAGGCAGTGTGATTTTCCAGAAGAACTCCCATGAGGTAGCACCCTCAATTCCGGCTGCTTCTCTTGCGGAAGTAGGTATACCCTGCAATGCAGACAGGAAAATGATTATCTGGATACCGCATTTCCATACCAGATTAAGTATGTCAGAGGTTATTTCCGTAAGCATATCCGTAAATGTCGCGCTGAATCCGTAGATACCCACGAACTCCAGCAGCTGGTCTACCATGTCTGCCTCAAACATTGTTGAGAACTGAGCTGCCTCATTGTTTCCGCTGGTTTCCAGGTCGCCGGTGATGATAGCATATACCGGACCGGTCGCAATGATTACCGGCAGGAAGAATACTGCTCTTGCAAAGGTTCTTCCGCGGAAATTCTGATTGATTACGATCGCAACGAAAAGGGAGAAAACAACGATTACCGGCAGGTCAAGCGCCATATCCTTTAATGAAGCAACCAGATACTGTCTGAAGTTCGGGTCGGTCATAAATGCGTTTTTGTAGTTCAGGAAAATATTCACCTTTCCCGTACTGTTATCGATCAGATCTTTTATCGCCGGAGCTCCTACCTCAGGAGCAACGTCATGGAACGAGTAGTAAAAGGACTGAAGCAGCGGAATGATAAAGAACATCAGCGCACCGACAAACCATAACGCAATAAAGCCATAGCCATAAAGACCTTTTTTCCTTTCATAGGACATATAAAGCTTTTTCATCAGCCGATTACCTCCTTTCCGATATAATCATAAAGACTGATCTTATTTCCGTTCTTAGTAACGGTCTTGTCTGCAAAGTTTACAACAGTCTTTGTGCCGTTTGCGTAAACTGTTTCGACCTCATTATCCGACAAAATATTATATTCTGTGATCTGATTTCCTGCAACATCTGAGAGAACCTCATTAGCAAACTTATAGCAGCCTGCTGCGTCTTCAACCCAGTATCTGTAATCAGCATAATAATATTTGTCGTATTTTGTATCCTTAAGCTCGTTAGCTTCGTCAGCAACAAAGTCAAATCTTACGTTAGTTCCTGATGCTACAGCGCTGAGAACCAGATCAGCTATCTGAGCGTCACCGTTTACCGCTGTACTGGAAACAGGCTTCAAACCGCTCATAACTATCTGATAGAATGGTATCTCCACATCAAACAGGTCATATTTGCTGGAGTTAAGAGGAACATTTGAAACATGATCCACATATTTCAGTACGTAAGCGTTTGCTCCGTCTGCAAGTATCGAGCCAACTGAGCTTTGCAGGTCTGCCATATATTCCTGGAGATTGTTCTTGAACATCTCTCTGGAAATGGTAGTTCTGCCATAGTCTCCATAAATCACAGTTGTCGCGCTGCCCACCGATATGGTGCTCAGTCCTTGCTTTTTATAGCTGTCTGCAAGGTTATCAAATACCTTTGCATATTTTCTCGGACTCAGCAATGACATAGCCTTATAGTATTTGTTTTCAACGCCGTGTGCAAGGTCGTATTCTATCTGTCTGGAATATGCGTTGGAAACTCTTATGGCTGTATCTGTTGCAGTCCAGTATCCTTTACCGGTCTTGAATGTCAGATTGTCTACCGCAGGATAAATAGTAATATCATTTATCTTGGCATAATCCATAAGATCCTCAAAAGCGCCGTTGCCGCCCAGCTTTGAAGCAGCCTTTGCTTTGTCGGAAACCTGTTCCTTTATATCCGCAGTAGTCCATTGATTGTACTGAACTACTATGCTGTCTACGTCCATATTCTTGAGCTGTCCGAGAATATTTTTCGCATCCTTAAAGGAGGTGGTTTTATGCTGCATTGTTACCGGCAGACCAAGAACAGTTTCAGTTTTAAGAGTACCGCCGTAGAAATCAACATAAAGAGCAGTTTTATCCGCAGCAGCAGACTTTGTAACTCCCTCTGAATCCGTGAGATAATTTCTGTAGGCGTCTGCTATATCAATATAGTCCACCTTGCCGGTATCAGAAACCGGATAATATCTTACTTCTATCTCAGGAACTTTAATGCCTCTCTTTTCAAAAACCTTAAGCGGGTTGGACTCGCCGCCCATAAGGTATTCATCAGATGTTCTGATCTCGAAATCGAAGTAGCAGGAGTTGTAGCTTGTTTTATTCTGTGCTCCCACGTAGGTGTTTATCGTAGCACAGGTATCGCCCTTGTCAGCAACGACCAGTAATCCGCCGTCATTCTTTACGATGCCGAACATCGGAAGGTAGATAGGCTGTGATGTAGTTGGCTTAGTCGTCTTTACAGCAGTAATATCATTACCGTAGACCTTGCCCTGATAGATCTTGTATCCTGCCTTGCCGTTGTTGAAGTTTATAAGAGCACCGCTTCCGTCCGGGATTACGAAGTATCCTTCCTCTTCACTGTCAGCCGCACCGAATGTCGTAAGAAGCGAAATATCGGTGGCGATCTTATCGCCGTTTCTCTCGATGATCTCTTTGGTATCAACACTTACTGCAAGATAGTTGTCATTCAGCGTATATTTGACCGGAACGAGTATCTCTGCATCTCCGAAATCAAATGTTGCTTCCACGCCTGTATCAGTTACCTTCATTTGATATTTACTCTTTGTTCTGGCAACCTGTGTAAGAGTACGACGTCTTGAAACCTCTGCATAAACCAGTGACATTCCGGATTTAAGCTCTTCCTTCTGAGCTTTTTTTCCTGCGGAAGCATCCGCATTTATCGGATTTGACCACCAGATCTTGCCGTTCTTTTTGTCTTTGAGCGCGAACTGTACTTCGCTTTCATTGTAGTAGAACGCAAGATTGCTGTTCTCGACAGCGAGCTTCATGTTTTTCATTGCGTCGTCTTCGGTAATGAGCTTATCCTCATTGATGTCATATTCATCAGCGTCAATAGCCTCGCTCTCCTCAGAACTGCTGCTTTCCGCCTCATCATCCGAGCTTGCGGGAACTGCAAACAGCGGAACCATAAGCGCCATACAGCAGATACCGGCAAGAAACTTTTTCATAGCTTTTCGCATTAATTATTTCACCACTTTTCGTTTATAGTATTAAACTCTGAATCTGTAAGAAAGCTCCGTATAGATCGAAAGGACAAATATTATTACCTGCTGGAACAGTGTAAGAAGAAGTACGAGCAGGAACAGGATCGCAACCATTGCCACCAGCGTCAGCAGCATAAGCGCTATAGTCTTTCCGAAGGTGAACTGGTGTACTGCTTTTATTCCCGATATAAATAGTACGAAGCTCCAGCATAATCCGAGGATCTCGACTGCCTGGATAAATACATATTCATCCTGGATCAGGAAGTGGGACATTACCGTACCTATCAGATAGCAGGCAATAAACGGTATCAATGCATAAGCGGAATTGATGAAAATGTTTCTCATGCTTCCCTCGCCGTCAAAAAGCGTACACATCGCCCAGTTTGCCACTACCCAGGTTATGAACAGTATGAAGCTTTTGAATATGTAAGGAACGATGTTGAATGTCTTGTCATAATCAGAGTAATACTGAAAACCGTAAAGTCTGTTGTAAGCGATCTGCTGTACAAACAGCAGGCACACGACCAAAATAGCTATACGCATAGAGCCTGCTTTTTTCCAGCGAAGATCCTCGAAGCCCTCGAAAGGGTGGAAGATCACGTGTTTTACAAACTGAGGTCTGCTCAGATCCAACATATTACAGCACACCGCCCTTTCTTCTTCTCTTCTCCCAAGGATATATGATCTTTCTGCGCTTGCGCAGCTGCTTGTAAACAATGATGAGAGCGATCACCGCAATAATTACCAACAGACACATCTGATAGTTTGCTTTTATCCATATGTCTCTGTAGCCCTCAAAAGCCTTGTTATAACGTATGCGGCTTATTGCTACTTCAAAGTATTCCATTGCTTCTTCATACTCATATCTGTTATAGAGCGCATTGCCTATACCGATATAAGCTCTGCGGTAGTTTCCGTCATACTTAAGAACGTTCTTCCAGGGTTCAAGGGATTCCTCATAATAACCTGCGTTATAGAGGTTCGCTGCCTCTGTAACGATCTCTCCGAAAACTGTTCTTGTAAATAACGTGATGTTATTTTTTCTTGAATCCAGTACGTAGATATGATTATCGTGACTTTCAATAGCAGCTGCCGACTGGAAAAGACCAAGCTGATCGCCTGTGCCGCCCATTATGAACATCAGCCAGCATTCCTTATCATACTGGAAGATACGTCCATGCTGGAAGTCCAGTATATTGAGCTCTCCGTTGGGACCGAGATCAATATCCGTAAGGCTTGAATTCTTTGAGTAGATCGAGTAGTATGTAGGAGGCATATCACCGAAGGTCATATCCGCTGCGCCTACGGAGTCAAGAATGTTATCGCCTCTTGGGTTAAGCTTTTTAACCAGGTCTGTAGTTACTGTCTGGGAATCTGTAACTGTATAGATAAAGCCCATGTCGTCAATATCAAAGTTTGTGAAGCCGATAGGCGTCTGCTTTGCACTACGCTCTCTCTGTGCTTCTGTACCGATCATGTTCCAGAAAGCGTTTGCAATAACCTCTGCTGTTGCCTCAACGCGGTTCGCACCGTAGAATCTGAGGAAGTTTCCCTCGGAATCAAACATTATCGCACCCTTTGTAACAGATCTTACTACTACGTAAACATTTCCTGCCTTGTCAACAAGTACCTTGTTGGGATTATAGGTAAGGTTTTCATCGTAGAGCTCTGTCTGCGGCCTTCCGAAGATCATATCAACGTTGCCCTCTGTATCACATTTTATGACACGGTCATTTTCTGTATCACATATGTAGATATATCCGGTGTACTGGTCAACGTATACACCCGTAGGCTTTTTCAGTGTAAGTGTTTCTCCGTTATAATGGAACTCCTTCATTTCCTTCTTGAAGTTGAAATCCAGATCCGTTATAACTATTCTGTTATTACCCTTATCAGCTATATACAAAAGTTCATCGTGGGATATGAACAGGTCTGACGGTTCATAGAAGTTTCCGCAGCCCATCATCTCGCCGTCTACGTATTTCTCAGCGGTGTATCCCGCCTGGGAAGCTACCGGGTCTCCCCACCTGTCATAGCTGTAGGGGTCATATGCTTCCAGCGCGGAGACATTTACAGCCAAAGCTGAAACAGTCACAGCCGCTGCTGATACTATTGAAAGTAGCTTTTTCAAGCCTGACATATTATCCCTCCATATCGTATTCTATTTCCCCGGGAATTTTTTCATTGTCCCGGCGGATATATGCATCCCTTAATCCTTCATGCCGGCGTGAGCCATCGTTTCCATAACGTTGCTCTGTGCGGCTATGAATATTGCCAGCGGCGGGATCATCAGAACTACTGCGGAAGCCGCTATAGCTCCCTGTCTCGCGATACCTGCAGCTGCTATCTGCTGTACTACCGTCGGTATCGTTTTCAGCGCCTCATCGTATACCAGCGAGCCGCCGTTTGAGTTCCATGCCGCCTGGAACTGGAAGATGATAATTGTCATTAATGCAGGCTTTGAGTTTGGCATTACTATTCCCCAGCATATGCGCATAAGTCCTGCACCGTCGATCTTTGCTGCTTCTATCATTGCGTCCGGGATCTGTCCGACGCTCTGGATCATAAGGTAAAGTCCCATTGAGCTTGCGATCAGCGGGAATATCAGCGCTGAGTATGTGTTGATCATGCCAAGCTTAGCCATTACCATATACTGCATGATGTATGTTACCTGGCTGTTGAACAGCAGCGCGATTACTACGATCTTGTTTATTATCTTTACTCCCGGAAATCTGCACTTCGCAAGGATAAAGCCTGCTGTACACGCAAACAGCACGTGAAGCACTGTTGCTACTACTGTTACGAAAATACTGTTGAACACGTTCCTGGAAAATGGTACCCAGGAGTTATTTGCTACTACAAACAGATCCTTGAAGTTGTCTGTTGTAGGATCTATCGCGTAAAGTCTCGGCGGCATGAGGAAGATCTCATTTACCGGCTTCAGAGATGTTACTATCGCGATATAGATAGGCGCCAGCATGAACAATCCCAGTATGAACAGAAACAGGAAAATTCCTATATCGTTTGTCCAGCTCTTTCCTACCTGCTTGTTCGTTCCTTTGGATTTCTCCATTTTCTTATGCTGCTTCTCACGTCTTTTTCTAAGCGCTTCCAGCGCGGCGGCGTTCTCAGCCTCCTGCTGTTCCTTTATTGATTTTTCTTTCGTAGCCATTATGTGATCTCACCTCGTTTCTCAGTTCATATATTTGCCGAGCAGCTTGGATACTCCCTCGTTACATAGGTACATAACCAGGAACAGCACGAAACATACTGCTGAGGAATATCCCATCTCGTAACGGATCCAGCCGTAGTCAAATGCGTGGGTCATAATGGTATGCGCTTTATAATCTGTTGACGGGAAGCCGCAGAGCATTCTTCCTACCATATCTACTGTGAAGGAGGATACAATCTGCATTACTGCTGCGAACATCAGCTGAGGTCCCATGGATGGGATAGTTATGTAGATAAGCTCCTGCCATCTGTTGCTGATACCCTCGATAGCTCCTGCCTCGTACATGGACTTGTCGATACCCTGGAAGCCGGCACGCATCGCAAGGAAGCCGGCGCCCATTGATACCCACAGCTGTACTATTATAACACAGGGGAGGATATAGTTTGCGTCTGTCAGCCACTGGATAGCAGCTGTTGTGACACCCAGTGTATTGAGAGCTGAGTTGAGATAGCCGTACACGTCGCCGGAGAAGATCAGGTTCCATACGAAGTAGATGTTTCCTGCCATGGACGGCGCATAGAAGATCAATGTGAATATAGTTTTCAGTACAGGGTGAAGCTCATTGATAAGCCATGCAAGGAAGAAGCTGAGCGCATAGCTGAGCGGTCCTGTAAATATCGCAAAGATAAGCGTTGTTCTGATCGCGCCGATAAATACATCGTCCTCAAGGAACAGGGTATAGAAGTTATCCAGTCCCACGAATTTCGGCGGGAAGTGCGCCATATCAAAGTTTGTAAATCCCATAGGGAGAGCCATAACAACCGGTATTATCGTGAACACCAGAAAGAAGATCATAAACGGAGCCAGCATTGCGTAGCAGTTCCAGTTACGCTTCATTTCGTGGGTCGTATAAGCCCATCTTTCCTTAAAGTCCATTTTGCGTTCATTGGGAAGCAAAATTTCCTTCTTCTGAATTTCAGCAGCCAAAGGTTATCCCTCCTTATTATTCATCAGGAATCAAGTCCGAGATTCTCTCGTTTTCTTGTGATCTCTCTGTTGATGTCTATATTGTACCACCGCAGTGTTTCTCTTGGATTTTCCTTGTCGTTTACAACCGCTCTGAATGCGTTCATGATACTTCTTGTTACAACGTATGCGGAAGGAACTACAGGGATCTCCTCCAGCTGATCCATCTGATAAAGTATCTTATCAAGATCCTTATTGGACCAGTTAAGCTGCTTGAGAGCTTCAACGTTTGCGCTGTCGAAACGTCCGAGAGGACCCATTACGCCTTCTACGTTCTGACCGTATTCTATCATTGTATCCGTATCGGTAAACCACTTGATGAACTCCCAGGCTGTCTGGGTGTCCTTGCAGCTTGAAAGTATTACAGCACCTGAGCCGTTTGAGTTAGCGGCGTTGGAGATGCTTCCGTCTGCCTGAAGTGTTCCGGGTATCGGACAGAAGTCCCACAGTCCCTTTATTTCAGGAGCAGCCATATTAAGCTGATTGTAGAATGTGCAGTAGTTCTGAATAACTATAGGAGCTTCACCTGTTCTGAAACGTGTGAATGCGTCGTATGTCTGGTCGAACTTATAGATATTATAGAAGTCGGTCCATGTAGCGAATGCGTCAACTGCTGCATTGGAATCGAAATTCGTTGCTGTCTGGTCGTCGTTGTAATAGTTGGTGCCCGACTGGAGCATCAGAAGTGCGAATGTGTGTCCTGCTTCTGTTGCCGGCGAGATGGAAACACCGCCCGATACTACACCAGGCAGGATAAGTCCCGGCTGGAGATATTTTCTCTGCATAGCGGGAAGCATATCTATCAGCTCATCCCATGTTGCCGGTGCGGTATCCATACCGACCTCGGAAAGTATATCCTTACGGTAGAACATCATTGGGAAGCTTCTGTTGATAGGTATTGCATAAACGTTTCCGTCGTATGTATACTGTACCATAGCATTTCTCTGGAAACGTTTTGCCACATCGTCAAAGCCGTCCATATCATTAAGAGGAATTACCAGATCTCGCAGGGCAAGGTTTACAGGGAACTCGCCTCCTACAAACAGCGAGGCATCCGGACCTTTGCCTGCAAGGACGGCTTCCATGATAGCGCCCTGTACAAGGTTGATGGCTACC
The DNA here is from genome assembly GCA_022511485.1 of Oscillospiraceae bacterium. Classification (GTDB taxonomy): domain Bacteria; phylum Bacillota; class Clostridia; order Oscillospirales; family Ruminococcaceae; genus RGIG8773. Next base: position 10,332 of record JAFLUJ010000003.1, read on the forward strand.
TGTGTGCTGTGCTCGGGATTGAACTCGGCGTCAACAAGCTGTTTGATAACGTTTGTCTGGTCACGTCCGAGACCTACCCACACGTTTATGGAATCTCTTGTAGTATCGGAAAGCTGTGTATAATCCTCAAAGAATGAATTTATAAATCCTTGGAGACCGAAGATAAAGCTCTTCCAGAGGTTTGGTTTTACCTTTGTGAAATCTCCGCTGGCAGGAACGAGCTCGATAAAGTCGATAACAAGGGGCTGCTCACGGTACTGTCTCATCCATGATGAAACAGAGGAAACGTTATCCTTGATCGAGCCGTTAGAGATCATATCCGGGATCTTATGGGGCTTTTCCGAGCCTCTTTCAAGGACTGTTGCAAGTCTTTCAAGAGCGGCAGCCTCAGTACCCTTCTGATTTGCCAGCTTTTCGATGTTGTCCTCAACGCCGAGAAGCTGTGCTGACATTTCAGCGAACACTGTTGTCAGCTCTGGGATCTCCTTGTGAACATAGTAGTCGGTATATTTATCCGGAGAAGGTCCTGTTATCATCAGGATCTGCATATAATACTGGTTTGCGGTATAAACGATCTCGTCGAGATAGCGCATTGCCTCGCCGATCTCTCCCGGGATAACTTCAAGAGCCAGCTCATGCTTGCCTGCGTCGAGGTAAACATATATCGGATCTCCGTTTTCGTCCTCGGGAACTACTAGGATCCAGTCGTCGTCGTACTCAAACTTGATCTGAGCAAGTTTTTCGTTGGGAACTTTTCCGTCGATATAAAGTCTGCGGTTTGTATAAAGACCTCTCAGAACGTTCTGCTTTGCCTTTATGCCGATCTTGTAGTATCCCGCAGTATCAACGGTCATTTCCCAGGTAATCATCTGACCCGCGTTATCCCATGTGCCGTCACCCACTGTATTATAGCGCTGTTTGGAGGGGTGATTCAGATTGCCCGAATTATCCTCGGTGAGGTAGGAGCTTCTGTCATATGTAGGGAAAAGGGTCTGGGAATTTGTATAAATATACTGTTCGCCCTGTATCTTTATACTTGATGCGCCGGAATTCTGTGCAAGGTCAGAATCCGAAGGCTTCACATAAGCATCGTAGTCTCCAATATTGCAGAGCTTGATATATTCAATGGCTACGCCTGCCCGCTCCGATTCAAAGGAGATGGTATGCTGACCCGCTTCAAGATTGAAATAAAGCGGTTCGTTGAAAAGACCGTCCACGTCGTATGCCATACGTGTCACCCATTTAGGTGTTTGTATCTGAGGCGGACGTATTTCATTATCCTTGCTGTCCAGCTTTATGGGATATGCGCTGTTCCAGACATGATCCAGCGTTAAACGGGTGGCTGTATCATAGGGAGACTCGCCGTCCAGCAGGACTGAAAGCTCTGTGATGGTAGTGACCTCAAGAGGGTAGTAGCTTATCTCCATCTGGTATGCTCCGGATTCGGGAACGTCCACGGTATAATCGACCCGTCCCTCATCGTTTGACCAGACGAGGACGTTATCTCTGCCCTCGAATGTTGTTACTTCCGCATCTGCGAGATTATCCTTTCCGGAGTAGCTCAGCACAGCTTCCTTATCCGGACGTTTTGCATCTGCGATCTCGTCATAGTACTCGCTGTAGGTTTTCTGCTTGAATGAAGCACTCACCTCACCGAGACTGACCCCGGTCTCCGCGGCGGGAGGTTCGCCCGCGCTGTCTTCGGCGGCGGCGGGAAAAGCAGGAAGCATAGGAATACAAACAAGAACTGCCAGCGCTGCCGAAAGCAGACGCTTAAAATTCGTTTTCCTTGACAACAGATAGACCACCTTTCATATAACTTAACCTGTCCCAAGGCTGAGCCTTGACCCATGCCGTTGCACACTTTTTTCAGCAGAGTAAAATACAACACGGATATTTCATTTGCTCTCAAAAGCTACAAAATCATAAGCCGAGCCTTGACAGGATAAAGTGTTAGTTTTGTGTCAATTGCAAAAAATTTAGTTGTTCGTGTGGAAAAAATTCAGCGTTATATAATTATTATACCAATCCGGCGATTATTTGTCAAGTATTTTTAGTGAATTTTGTTCAGAAAATCTCATTTTTTATGCCAGAAAATTATGGTTTTTTAATAGTTTTACCTTCATTGTCTATGGTTTTACTATATGATGTGATTGTGTGGTGTTATGCATATCATATATTGATGTTTTGTCCGCAGATGAAAAAAGCTCCCCTGTTCGGAGGAGCTTTTTTGTCTGACAATCAGCACAAAAATCCAAATAGCAAACAGAATCCCCGGGGTCACACCCTCAGGATACTGCATTTCAAGTATATTGTACACCATGATTTTACATTTGTCAAGTGCTTTTTACCTCATGCGGATAAGTTCCCTTGTGCGTTCATCTGCGCTCATTTTATATACTGGCCTGTATGCCCTTCTGAATCCCTGCTATATTTGTAGTTTCCAACATATCGAACTCCTCCTTGCTATCCGCTTTTATGAACCGGAGCCATAGCTCCTTACGTTTGCTTTTTTCAATATCCCCGGGGATCTTGTTAAGCTCAAAGAAGTGTATAGACATTTTGTCTGAGAGTTTTTTGTTGACTTATGGCAAAACATATGTTATACTATAAACAGAGCACACCTAACGGTGGACGGTTGCTCCTGAAAAGGAGGTGATAACCGAGATGATCACATTGGCGGAGATTCTCCAGTTCATGTCACTCATTGTAGACGTTATCTCGCTATGCTTTCTTGTCTCAAAAAACAAGAAAAAGTAGTCGTTTTTATATTTTATACATATAAAAATAGCCGCCCAGCTCCGACAAGTTGGCGGCTATTTTTATAACCAATAACTAAAGGAGCAGCCGTTCATCGGTGTGCTCTTTTTATGTTTTCATTATACACCACACTTCCGCATTTGTCAAGTGTTTTCATAAAAATAGCGGGTAGGGCATAGAAAAAATGATCTATCCTCTATTTTCTATCTCTCTATCCTCTAATAAAAGCGGCGCTGCCCGTTCTGCATCCGGACAGCGCCTATTGATGTTAGAATAACGTACAATTACTCAAAGTAACCGTTGTTATACTTTCATGAAATTCAAGACATTTATATCTGTCTTTAAATTAGCCTCTCTTCTTAGCAACTACTGCTGCTGCTGCGAGAGCTACAGGGATAACTGCGAGAGCTACGGAAGCATTACCTGTCTTAGGGTTCTCTGCTACTGCAGGAGCTGCCTCTGTTACTACAGGAGCCTCTGTCTCAGGAGTTACGTCTACTTCTTCATCTTCATCGCCGCCGAGGTCGATGTCCTCGTCCATGTCGATATCCTCGTCGAGTGTATCTAACTCACCTTCTACGCCAGCGTCAGCGGATACATCCTCTTCCTCACGGAGAGCAAGAACTACATCGAGAGAATCCCAGAACCATGTCTGTGATGTAGCAAGACCCATTGTGCTGATGTAGAGAGCTCTGTCGTTTGTGATACCCTTCTCAGCAGCTGCGTCAACAATGTCATCCCAGCTGAAGGAGATGGATGTCTGAGCCCAGTCAAAGTACTCTGTGTTGGAGAGGCTCATTGTGAGACCGCCGTTAACTACGAGAGCGCCAGCGAAGAGGTTAACGCCTGCCCAATCCATACCTGTGAATGTGGAGAGCTCGAAGTCATAGAGAGGATAGAGGTGCTGACCGAATGCCATGTACTGGCTGGATACCCAATCCTTCCATGTATCGCTTGTGTATGTGCCGTAGAGATCATTATTAAAATCATCTGCACCGCCGTTAGTAGGTGAGCAGAGGTTTACAGGCTGTGTAGCTGTGTTGAACTTAAATGTTACATCGTAGTTCTGTACAGCGTCGTTAAGTACTGCGCCTACGTTGGAGTAAGAACCGTAGTTACCGCTGAGACCAAGACCCTTGAAGATGTTCTTGTTTACAGAAGCTGCACCAGCATTTACTGCCTGTGTCTCAAGGTATCTGATGATATCGCCGTCGAACCAGTCATCAGCGTCAGCGCCCCATACGCCAAGGTATGTTCTGCCAACACCTGTTGTTGTATCGGTCATGTAAGGAGCGAATGCGTAAGAACCAGCTGTGAAGCCAGCAGCAACGCCGTCAAAACCTGTCTTTACGCCAGCACCAGCACCAATCTTAACAGTGAAGTTGTCGCCTACAGCTACAGTACCCCAAACGCCAGCAGTACCGCCTAAGTCATTATCTACTGTAGGATCTACAGCAGGAACTTCTGCACTTCCGAGGTTTACTATAATTGTCTCTGCTGCAGTGTAAGGACCTGCATCTATTGTAAGACCCCATTCACCGAAATCTACGCCGAGATCAGTAGTACCAGCATCCTTAACTACCCAGTTGCCTTCGTTATTTACTACGAATGTAATTGTTGTTTCACCAGTAGCTGCTGCATATGCCCAAGCCTTCTTATTAAGAGTTGACTGACGAGCAATAGTTGCAGTTCCGCTATATGTTCCGGCTCCAAGTGTAGCATCAACAGCAGGTACTGCAGGTGAGCCAGCACTAGTTACTGTGATTGTAACTTCCTGACCAGCTACATAACCATCAGGAACGCCTACGAGGTTGCACCAGCCGCCTGCTGCAGCACCAGCATCAAAATCGCTTGCGATGATCTGTGCAGCACCGCCAGCAACAGGAGTGCTGATCTCAACACCGAGTTCGCCCTTTGCAATAGCACCGTTTATATCAGCGAGGCTGCCGTATTTCTTAGCGTCAAGACCATTGTAGCTAACTGTTACCTTAAGGTCAACCTTGCTGGATGCAATAAGAACGGGCTTGCCATCCTTCTGTGTTACTGTATCAGCAGCAACTACAGGGATTGTAAGTGTATCGCCTGTGTTATCGAGGAGCTTCTCACCAGCTACGCTGTACTCAGAACCCCAAGTAGCGTGTGTAGCGAGCATTTCCTGAATAATGCCTACACCGCCTGTGGATGTTGTGTAAGTACCGGATACCTTGAATACATCGCCCCAAGCATTACCCTGAATAACCTTAAGAGTAACATTCGTGTCTGCTGCAAGAGCAAGGTTCTGGAATGTAGCAGTAACTGTTACCTTAGCATCAGCCTTGGACTGCTTTTCTCTTACGAGACTATAAGTAAGTGTTTTAGCTTCGAGAGCGGAAGCTGTTGTAGCCATTGCAGATACGGCTACGGATGCTGCTGCAACTGCAGCGATTGTCTTTTTCATGTTCATGAAAAAATCCTCCTTGTTTTGTTTTAATTTTTTTCTTTATATTTATTTCCAAAATAAAATGGAAATCAATATTAGTTGGACAGGCTGTCCGGAGTGACCGTTTTGGATAACCCGGGAGTTTTGCCTATCACGCTTATAATTCTAACATTTTGTTTTGAAAGTGTCAATGTACAGTATAAACAAAAATTTAAATCAAAAATAATGACAAGCGCACAGATTTCAACAAAAAATTAAAGGATGGCAAAAATCTGCACAAAATTTTAGTAACCAAAATGCAATAATTGTAACACTTTTGTAACCTTGTCCGTATCCGGGACGGGATGCATATACATATAAATCGTATGGGGGGATGGGGTCAATATGATCTTTTTGCTATTCGGGGGATATACATATTATATATTTGTGCTTTTTTTAAAAATGCTTGACAAAAGAAATTTTATGATGTATAATATTAACATAAAGGGCACGCCGATGAACGGCTGCTCCCTTTATATTAGTTGTTTAATGAAAAAACAGCCGCACGTTGGGAACTGGGCGGCTGTTTTTTGTCTGCCTTACTTTTTCTTGTTGCCTTTAATAATAGCAACAGTAAGGGAGATAACAGAGAGAAGCACTGTCGTATACAGAAATAAACATTCGTATGTAACATAAGCATCCATGCTACCAACCCCCTTTCTGTAATGAAAGGGAGCAGCCATCCACCGTTTTAGGCGTGTCCAGATAATATTATAACATATGTTCTGCCAAATGTCAACAAAAAATCCCCTGAACGGGGATTTTTTCAGCTTAATTTTATTGTATGATCCAATACTGTAATACTTGTACCATCCTCTGTTTTGTCAAGATCAAATACCACCATTTTTTCCTCGTGCATTATATTGTATGTGTTTACATACACCGTGATAAATCCTGCCGTAAACGCTGCCATGAGAAGCACTGCCGTGATACCGTATTTCAAATATCCCTTTTTGTGGCGTCTTTTATTTTTCCTGCGAAATTTATATATCCTGCCTATCTTTATTACTCCCCTCCGTTTTTATGTACATATTATCCGGGGAAGCTTCATTCAAAGCAGTCCGCCAGAGCCTTTCCTATAAGCTCTCCGCTGTAGACAGCCTGATCTATGCTGTTTGCATGACCTCCCACTTCTATCAGTATTGAGCCTGTGGTAAGATCCTGATTGTATTTCCGGTAATCAAAAAGTATGGGACGGGTCAGTCCGGGAAATTCGCTCTCCATTTTTTGCTGGAGCATACTCGAAAACCGGAAGTTTTTAAGGTAGTCCGGCATATCCATAGTTCCGTCGTCACATCCGTTTATTATCATTACCTGAGCGGCGTTTCTTCCGTTTATTTCAGCTACGGGAGCGATGCGTTCGCCGTCGCTTCGTTCTATTGCGTCCCGGTGAATATCCAGAACTATTTTTATGGAGGGATACTCTTTAAGAATTTCCGATACCGTCACACGGCTTCTGTCATAGCTGTCATTATAGGAGGGATAATCATGCTTTGTAGTATCATGTATGACCCCTATCCCTGCTGCTTCGAGCTGCTCTGCTATCGCGTCTCCCACAGCCACCATGTTCATTTTTTCGTCCGTAGTTCTGGAACCCCAGCTGCTGTCGTAAAAATCCCTCTCGTATGGCTCGTAGCTTTCGGTGGTATGGGTGTGCATTATCAGGATCTGAGGCTCGCCGTTTTTTTCTATTGTAAATTCAGGAGCAAGTCTGCTTTCCGCAAGCAGAGTTCCGTTTGATACGGAGGTGATATTTCTCACCTGACCTGCCAGATCAAGGTTGATATAATTATCTCCGTTAAAGCTTCCGTAATTAAGGGAGGTTATTATGCCGTCCCGGCTTTCAAGGCTTTCAGGATATGGTTCAGGTCCGACATCGTAGCTTTTGTCGGTAACGACGCGTTCTTCGTCTGTACTATTCGGAAATTCAAGCACTCCATAGGAAAGCATTTCGCTGTCGTCAACAGAAAATGCCATTGGTGCGGCAAAGGACTTGTCCGCATTTTTTTCTCCGGAATAAATTTCTTCGGAAATTTGATTTTCATTATTTTCATCGGAAATATTTTCGCTGTTTTTTTCGTAGGGGAAAATATCTCCTGCTGTCAGAAAAGCGGAGGTGCTTGCTGCAAAAAACACCGCAGTCTCCGCAGAGGTCACAGACGCTGCGGCAGCGATCATAAACGGCAGGAGTAAAATAAATCCCCCGCCTGCTGCAATTATCCGGAGACGGTCTTTTCTTTTTCTCGATAAAGCCACGGAAGCTCCTCCTTTCATTTATGCTTACTAATATTATGCCATAAGGGAGGGAATTTATACCCGACGATTTATCTAAATCGTCCCCTTGATAGGGGGCTTTGTAATCTGAATCTTTTGAATTTACTAAGGGTGGGGGTAGATAATCGTGCAGGGCTTCGCCTTGCTTTATCTTACCAATCCTTTTTTATATTCTGCATTAATTTCCGAAATTTCTTTTTCTCCGTCAATATAAGGCTGATAATATGATTCAATTCTTCCCCCTCCGAGATTGTCACAGCCGTTGCAGAATTCGCAGGATTGTCCGCATACATTAAGGGACTGATTTACTATTTTTATTCTTTCCTCTCTGGTGGTATCCTTTATCAGAATTGATCTCATAAAAGACCTCCTTTTTGATACAATTTTTTTATTAAATATAAAATTTATTCTGCATTTTATTTCTTGCAAAAAAATCAATTATAATTGTCACAATATATATTTATTCTGGCATTTCCTTTTAAATATATTACCTCTGCAATTATTATTTTTTCTCCAAGGATACAATCAATATAATCCGATAACAAGCTTAAAAGTCTTTTATCAATGCGGTCATAATTTATATCGGGATATAAATAATTAATATCAAATTGTACTGCATCGTTTTCATCATCGCTGAAAATTTCCTCAGCAAGTGACCGGATCTTTATTTCAAGAAGATCTAAAATATTTTCTGATTTTCTTATTTCCTTAAATGTTTTTATTTGTTTTTTTATTTCATTATATTTTTCCATATTGCCTGAGATGTATTTTTCAATTGCCGATTTTAATTGTATGCAATTAAAATATATGCTATTATATTGGTTCATTTTATTATATTTCCATGGCAAAGATATGCGATAAAAAAATACTTTATTTTCATCGCCGGATAAAATACTGTAGACGTAATTTATTTCGCTGTCGAAAAATTTCGTTTTGATATTTTCTTCTTCCCGGTCATTTTCAAACGCAGTATACAGACGGCTCAAAAGCGGGTAAATACAAAGACTTTTTAATTCCAAAAATCCATTTAATAAAAAATCAGAATACACTGATCTTAACCATTCAATTAATTCTTTTTGAGTTATTTTTTGATCGAAATAATCCTCAATTTTATTTTTTAAAATTTTAAGATCATATTCCATAATCAATACCTCTTGCAATTAAAATATTAATTTATCAATATGATTTGTCTTCTTTTGAAATAAAAAATAATATAAATTCAGACCTCACATATTTCCCGTAAGATTCATAATTATCGCCGTCACAGCAATGGGACAGGTCTCACATCGGAGTATCCTTTCTCCCAGCCAGATGGGGACAGCTCCCGCATTTATCGCCCTGTCCGTTTCGGAGCGTTCAAAGCCGCCTTCCGAACCTATCATAACTCCGATATTTTTCTTTTCCGAAAAAGAAATACCGGATAATTTTTCCCCTCCGTTTTCATAGCAAACAAGTGACAGATCATTTTTTTTCATATCCTCTATTGCTTCATTAATTGTCATAAGGGAAGTTATTTCCGGAATTATTCCTCTGCCAGATTGCTTTGCAGCTTCCTCCGAAATTTTTTTAAGTCGGGGAAGCTTTTTTTCATAGGAAGCTTTATCCGGTCTTGCCACACATCGGGACGAAATAAACGGAACTATTCTCGTTACACCAAGCTCGGTAGTTTTCTGAATTATTAATTCAAGCTTGTCCTTTTTCGGATATGCCTGATAGACCGTGAGCTGCACTGTCGGCTCGGAAAGAGTGGGGGAGATGTTTTCCACCCGGCAGATGACCTCATCCTCTGTGATCTTTTCAATTATGCAATTGTGATCCATTCCTCCGTGGCAGAATGTGATCCTTTCCCCGGGTTTCATTCTCAGTGAAAAACGGATATGATCCGCGTCACTTCCTTTTACGATAATAACATCCTCTGCGGGAGAATCGGTAAAAAATCTTGGCATAAAAAAATACAGCTCCTATCAAAAATCCCCCCTACAAAGGCAGGGGGGAAATATCTTTGTGCGGTATTGCATCAATTTAATCGTAATATCTGTTCTCTCTGAGCTTGAACTGTCCTGTAAGCTCGTTGAGCACCTGGGACTGTCCCGAAAGCTGCTCTGACGCTGCTGCTGACTGTTCAGCTGTAGCAGAGTTGGTCTGAACAACAGAGGCTATCTGATCCACGCTTACGGTTATCTGATCTACAGACTGCGCCGCATCGTTTGAAGCCTTGGTAATTTCATTGCTTATATTTTCTACCTCTCTTGAAGCGTCCGCTGTAGCATCTACATCTGCAACTACCTTGGCTGCCATTGCACTTGCCTTTTCAATTGACGCCACGGTGTTTTCAATGAGCTCGGTAGTGTTCTGTGCTGCCTCCGCTGATTTTCCTGCAAGATTACGGACCTCGTCTGCAACCACTGCAAAACCTTTTCCGGCAGCTCCCGCACGTGCAGCCTCGACAGCCGCATTAAGTGCAAGGATATTTGTCTGGAATGCAATATCGTCTATAGTCTTGATGATCTTCTTTATATCCTCTGAGATAGCGCTTATATCCATGATCGCATCCGCTAGCTGATCCATTTCGTCCTTGGACGCCATCATCTTGGATACAACATCGTTTGTAGCCGTACCTGCACGCGTTGCACTTTCTGCACTGCTCCGTACTATGCCGGCAACGATATTTATCTCCGCAGCCAGCTCCTGTATGGAGGACGCCTGCTCTGTAGCTCCCTGAGCCAGAGACTGAGCTCCCATAGATACCTGCTCCGAGCCGGCAGCTACCTGATCGGAGGATACATTGATCTTCTGCATTACTTCGTTGATCTCATCAATAAATTTTCTCATTGATTCCAGGATGTTGTAGAACATTCCGATATAAAGGCTCTTGTCCTTTGAGGACACTCTCAGATTTCCATCTGCCAGCTCAGCCAGAATATAATCCAGATCCTTGATGACCATCCTCGTTCTGCCTGAAAGACCTCTCATACTGTCTGCAAGAGCGCCTATCTCATCTCTGGAATTGTAGCCTATATTGATATCGAAATCTCCCTCAGCCATTTTCGCAGCTGCCTCTGTGACTTCGCTTACTCCGCTTACTATCATTTTTGTTATGTACATTGCCATAAACATAGCAATCAGTGCAGCGACCACGCCGTCAAAAATAACGCTTATAATAAGGACTGAGGAAAGATGATTTGCACTGATGTAATCATTGTCACATTCCTGAATGACCCTGTCCCTCATGCCGGAGGCTTCGGTATAAGCGGTCACAATAGTTCCCATCATCTGTGTATCATAAAAATCAATAGAGGCGTCCATGTCACCGCTTCGGACTTTTTCCTTAAATTCTAAATAGTCCGATTCAATGTCATCACACAGCGCTTTCAGATCCGTAAAATCCGAGAGATTACCCATATATACGTCGTCCAGTGCCTCCAGAGCGGTGTTTACATCATTAAAGCAAAGCTCCGCTTGTTCAAGGTAATATTCTGCTGCTGACTGTTGTCTTGCATCTGCCGCAGCATGGAGTACATTTTTTGCCCCCTCCTGCATTTTGGCGTTTACGCTGTCAATGTACATGACCGAGAGAACATTCTGGTTGTAAAATTCCCTGATCGCAGATTTCAGCCTTGTAATAGACGACAGACTTATGATTATCAGAACGACCATAAGCACCAGCACTATTCCAAAAGCTGTGATCAGTTTTTTGGATACGCTTAAATTTTTCATACGATCCCGCGTACCGTACAGCTTGTTATTACTTGTACGGAAGCATAGCTCCCCTTTCTCTTTATTTCATTTCCGCGATGCACACCTGCTTAAAGGGCATACGCAGCTAAATTAAGTATACTTTAATATGAGAATTTTGTCAATTAACAAATTGTTTCAAACACATGAACAAAGCAAGGCTGCTGCATAGAACTGTTTCATAAATGTATTATGAAACAGTTCTATGCAGCAGCCCCGTTTTGTTTTTATCATGCACGCTCCCTCGGGGAACGTCATTTCTTCCGCGATATTATGTACACAGTTCAGCTCCGAAGCTGCTCGTTCAGCCATTTGGTATACTCTTTCTCCGAGCTTTTTTTTGCAGCTATTGCAAACTGGAAATCATGCGCCTTTGCAATAAAGGAATTGAATGCCTGAAGATCACCATCCATTTTGTACTGCTCCTGCTTCTTGCGATAAACCATCTCGTACAATAAATTCATAAGCGGATTCTCCTTTTTGAATATCAATAATGTTGTAATTATATCACAAATCCGGACAGGTTTCTATAGTATAATTGCACAAAAGAAAAATAAAATACTGTCAATTGCAACAAAAATAAAAAAATTTTCTATACACTCTTGAAAAAAGATTTTGACTATGATATAATAAGCGGTACTGACTAAACACGGGGGTGTCCTCATAAAGTCGGTACTACATATAGAATACAGGAGAAAAATTATGAAAAAAATTATTGCGTCCGTTGCCGCTCTTTCTATGTGTGCATTTATGCTCGCAGCCTGCGGCGATAAGACAACCGGAGACAGCACTCTGACAGAAAGCATTACTGCTGGACAAACAGCAGGAGAAAATAACGCAGCAGCAGATGACAGCTCGGACAGCGACGAAACAAAGGCGAAAACAGAATCCTCCGACGATGCAGCAGAAAATGATGCCGCTCAGGAAACAGAAGCAGAAAAGAGTGACAGCGGCGACGCTGCGGCGTCCTATGCTTCTCTTGATGAATTTATCAACTCAGATGACATTTTCGACCGCGAGGGAGAGCTTATTGACAGCGAAAACACAAATACATACAAATTCATGAGCAGCCTTGATATCGAAAACGGCAACGGATTCTACATGGACGTTGAAGCTACGGACGGCAGCATGAAGGCAACAATGGCAGCAGCAGAAGATCAGGTCTCCATAAATATGTCCGGTGATGGCGTGGATGTATCGTTCATCATAAAAGACAACACGATGTATTTGCTGGAATCCAGATCCAAAAAAGCTGTTTACATGGAGCTTGACGAAGAGGCTATTGCTTCAAACATAGAACAGTACAGCGCCGGTAACATCCTTGGAAACGCAGTTGATGCTGACATCTCAGATATTCCCGGAGCGGAGTGCTATGAAGTCAGCATCGGCGGCGATATCTATGCTTTTGAGATGGTGGATGATGCCGGTTTTCTTTATGATCCAAGCGGAGATCTCTGCGCAATGGTAAGCAGTCAGGCAGGCACAACTTATGCATTCATCATCAATGAATTTACTCTTAATGTTCCTGCAAATGCTTTTGACATCCCTTCCGATTATGAACTGGTCGATGCGAAATCATTGGATACGTCAGAGTTTTTTGAATTATTTGGTGCTTTTTAATAATTTATCTATTTTAAAATCATCAGGACGGCAAAGGCTGAGCCTTTACCCATTCCGTTAGACACTCTTTTCGGAACGGGTAAAATACGACACGGAAGCTTAAAACTTCTGTACCGTTACCAGCTCAATGCCGTCCTTTTTTATATATATTATATAAGAAATCCCCCATTTTGTAATGTAATTTATTGAAAATATTATTTATCCATTGCAATTTATATTTAAAAATGCTATAATATTAAATATCTTAACATAATTTTTTGTTAATTTGTCACAATTTAATTTGATAGGAGTACACTATAACAAAAATAAAAAATTTTTCTATACGCTCTTGAAAAAAGATTTTGACTATGATATAATAAGCGGTGCTGACTAAACACAGGGGTGTCTCCGTAAGGTCGGTACTACATATAGAACATAGGAGAAAAATTATGAAAAAAATTATCGCGTCTATTGCTGCGCTTTCTATGTGCGCATTTATGCTCACAGCCTGCGGCAGTGACCCTGTAAATGACAGTCCGGCTGAAAACATTGTCGAAGCAGCAGCATCCTACGCTTCAATTGAAGAATTCATAAAAGCAGGCGACGCTTTTGACCATGATGGCAAGCTTATTAACGGAAAGGACACCAATACATATACTTTTCTGAACAGTATGTATTCTGAGAACAAAAACAAATTTTATTTTGACGCTGAATTATCCGACGGCTCCACGAATATTATCATGGCAGCATCGGAAAATGCGATCTATGCGAATATGACATACGGCGATGACGTTATAATCAGCGTTATAAATCTGGAAGAAAAAAAGATGTATATGTTTGAGCCCGATTTAAAAATAGCTGTTTCTATGGAGATCAGTGATGAAGAAATTGCAGGATATGCAAAGCCGTTCAGCGTCGGGGATATGCTGGGAGAGAAATTTGATACCAAAGTCTCCGATCTTTCAGATATGGTAAGATATAATGTGGATATCGGCGGTGAGATGCATACATTTGAAATGATAGACGGGGATGGGTTTCTTTTTGACAGCAGCGGAAAGATTCGCACTTTTTTGAGCAAAAATGCAAGCGCAGATACCCCTACATACATCTTCAACGAGTTCACTCTCAATATCCCGGACGGCATTTTTGATATCCCATCCGATTATGAGATTGTAGATAAGGATGCATTAAAACAGTACCTTAGCAAATAAATCTGTAAATCAAGGACGGTACAACGCCGTCCTTTTTTGTATATATTATATAAGAAATTCCCCATTTTGTAATGTAATTTGTTGAAAATATTATTTATCCATTGCAATTTATATTTAAAAGTGCTATAATATTAAATATCTTAACATAATTTTTTTGTTAATTTGTCACAATTTAATTTGATAGGAGAGTACACTATGAAAAATTACAGCCCGGACAAAATAAAGAATATCGCTATTGCAGGTCATGCAGGCGCAGGAAAGACCTCTCTGGCGGAAGCTCTGCTCTTTAAGGCAGGCGTTACTGACAGACTTGGCAAAACTGCTGACGGAAACACAGTATGCGATTTCGACCCGGAGGAGATAAAGCGCAAGGCATCCCTTAACACCGCTCTTGCTTCCTTTGAGCACGGAGATATAAAGGTAAATCTGCTTGACATTCCCGGTCTTTTTGATTTTGAGGGAGGTCTCTACGAGGGCGTTACCGCCGCAGGAACGGTTATGATCGCTGTATCTGCAAAATCCGGTGTGCAGGTCGGTACTGAAAAGGCTTACGAGCTTGCCTGCAAGCAGGGCAAGCCGACTATGTTCGTCATTACCAAGGTAGACGATCCGGACGCTAATTTCTATAATGTCCTTACCGATCTTAAAACAAAATTCGGTCCTACTGTGTGTCCTGTTGTTGTTCCCGTTATCAAGGACAGAAAAGTAGTTTCCTTTGTAAATCTTATTGAAATGAAAGCATATACCTACGACGACAAGGGCAATGCTGTAGAAACAGAAATGCCTACTGCCGAGGTCTCCGAAAAGATGGAGTACCGTATGGACGGTCTTGTTGCTGCTTTCTCCGAGGCTGTTGCTGAAACAGACGACGACCTTATGGAGAAATTCTTCGAGGGTGAACCTTTCACTCAGAAGGAGCTTGTACATGGTATCCACAAGGGCATGAACACCGGTGTTATTACTCCTGTTGTATGCTGTTCCTCAACTACAACTGCCGGAATAGATATGCTCCTGAAAGAGATCGAGCTGCTGCTTCCCGCACCTGTGGACAACAAGCCTGCATTTGCTGTTGACGGCAATGACGAGCCTGTTGAGGTCGCTTATGATGATAAAGCTCCTGTGTCAGCATTTGTATTTAAGACTGTTGCTGATCCCTTTGTTGGCAAGATGTCCTATATCAAGGTTATCAGCGGCGTGCTGAAAGCTAACTCCGATTATACAAACACTGTTTCCGGACAGCAGGAAAAGGTGGGTAAGCTTTATTCCCTCTGCGGAAAGAAACAGACGGAGGTTGACCAGGCTTCCGCAGGAGACATTGTAGTCGCTGTCAAGATCGGTGCTGCTACATCCGATACAATTTGCGGTGCAGGTCTCAATGTAAAATTCCCTGAAATAGAATTTCCGAAGCCTTGCTATAAAATGGCGGTATCCGCTAAGACGCAGGGAGACGAAAGCAAGATCGGAACAGGCTTGCAGCGTCTTACCGAGGAGGACAGAACTCTTTCCTTTGGTCTGGACGAATTTACAAAAGAGCAGATCCTTGCAGGCTTAGGCGAGCAGCATCTTGACGCCGCAGTCGCAAAGCTGAAAACCAAATTCGGTGCGGACGTTGTTCTTAATGAACCTAAGATCGCTTATCGTGAGACTATCCGTAAAAAGGTCAAGGTTGAAGGCAAGCACAAGAAGCAGAGCGGCGGTCACGGTCAGTATGGTCATGTATGGATCGAATTTGAACCCTGTCTTTCCGATGAGCTTGTTTTTGAGGAAAAGGTATTCGGCGGAGCAGTTCCGAAGAATTTCTTCCCTGCTGTTGAAAAGGGCTTGCAGGAAAGCATGAAGAAAGGCGTTCTTGCCGGCTGTCCCGTAACCGGTCTTAAGGCTGTTCTTGTGGACGGTTCATATCACCCGGTAGACAGCTCCGAAATGGCGTTCAAGACAGCAGCTTCCATCGCTTATAAGGAGGGTCTGAAACAGGCTGATCCTACTATCCTCGAGCCGATAGGAAAGCTGGTTGTTACCGCTCCGGACGAAAATACCGGAGACATAATGGGCGATCTGAACAAGCGCCGCGGCAGAGTAATAGGGATGAATCCTGCTGATAAAAAGGGTATGACCATCATTGAAGCGGAGGTTCCCACTCGTGAAATGCAGAGCTTTACGATGCAGCTCCGGCAAATAACAAGAGGCAAGGGAAGCTTTACTCTGGAGCATCTCAGATATGAACAGCTTCCGGGAAATCTTGTGAGTGAAGTAATTCTCAGTGTGGATAACAATAATGAGTAATTTGTGGGGGAGTTGAAAAACTCCCCTAATAATTTCCCTAAACGTATTGACAAATCCCTTTTTCTATAATAAAATAATAGTAGTATGTATTTTTTTACTGTGCAGAACATATCTGGAAAGGATTGAATCATAATGAAAATTAAAAAACTTTTTGCGGCTTTTATCGCCGCAGCCACTGTTATGGGAACTGCTGCTCTGACTTCTTTTGCTGACGAAAGCAGCAATAGCAGAGAAGCTACTTATTGTTTCGATACGGCAAGCAATGTCTCCGACTGGCAAACCTATGGCTCTGTCTCGGAAACAGGCTTTAAATTTTCACAGACAACTAAAGAGTCCAAAAGCGGAAACGGCTGTTTAATTGTTTCTGAGGACGTTTCAGGCGAGGTCGAGGACGCTTTCGGAGGTGCTTTTGTTACTGCGGATACTTTCGGTCTTGCAGATTTCAGAGGCTGTACGATCTCAATGAGCGTCATGCTTTCAGATAATGCTGATAACCACCATGAAAATCTCTTTCTTTACAGTGATGGCATGATCTGGATCCAGACCGCTCCTGAAACACTGAGCTCCACCGAATGGTCAGGCGTTACACTTATGATCCCTGAGGATGCTGCCAATACAAAAGTAGGCTTCACCATCCCAACCTTTGATGTTTATTCCGGTGATGTAATGTATATTGATGATTTTGCTATCATTGATTCCAACGGAAATCCAATTGCAAATGTAGGAGATTATCAGGCTAAGTCCAAAAGCATCATAAACGCTGTTCCCGGTTGGGTCAACATCGTGCTTATCGTTGTGCTTGTTATCCTCGTAGTTGCAATTATCGCCGGTATCGGTATGCTTATTTCCTCCAACGTCGGAAAATTCCACTAATGGATCATTAATTACGGAGCTTAAAATATTATATGGAAAAATTAAAAGCGGTGTTTACAAACAAATGGTTTATCCTCGTGATAAGCCTGCTGTGTTCTGCATATACAATTTGCCTTTGCTATTTCGCATATGCCGTATTCTTCTATAACATTGCCTATATTGACAAGACAAAATTTGCCATTATCTATACGATAATATCCCTGCTTGCGGGACTGCTGTATTTCTACACCAGACGTTCCTTTATCACCTGCATTATCAGTATGGTAAATATGGCAGTGTTTTTCCCGACGCTGCTCCTTGACTGGGGAAACTGGCCCTTGCTTGTCCCTGCGGCTATGGTGACCCTTTTTGGTTTCTTCTGCTGTAAAATGAATGACACTATGAAAACTATTTTCGGAACTATTTTTCTGCTCCTGTATATTCTGGGCGGCATTGCATTTTTCCTTGTTATGAACGTGTTCAGGGTAACTACTGTTGATACCCTGCTTACTCCCCGGGGCGGGATCATTTCTCCTTCGGGAAATTTCCGCTGCTATGCTCTGGATGTGCAGAATAAATCCTCCGGAAAGATCTCTGTATATGTGGAGCCAAACAAGCTTGACACTGATGTGTTAGGCTGCATACGTCTCGAAACCACCATCAAAAAGCTTGTCAAGCAAGCCAATAAGGAAAATAAGGACGACGCTCTGCGTTATGACATCCACTGGGACGGCGATCTCCTCTTCATAAACGGCGAGGAATATTTTGCCGAACCCGATTTTCTGACGGAAACCGATGACGGTGAAATGACTTATAACTTTACTGATGATGTCTGGACGCACACATATTTTGACTTTGATTACCCCATATTTGAACTTATTGATATGATCACCAAGATCGTTTCGGAGAAGCTT
The DNA here is from genome assembly GCA_022511485.1 of Oscillospiraceae bacterium. Taxonomy (GTDB): domain Bacteria; phylum Bacillota; class Clostridia; order Oscillospirales; family Ruminococcaceae; genus RGIG8773. Next base: position 28,418 of record JAFLUJ010000003.1, read on the forward strand.
CTCAGTAATGACGATGCGGAAACGGACCCGGTCAATGCTGCGGAAACATTGGTCTCCGCCGTGTCAGAATAATTATGACAAAATACGGCTGTTATGTCCAAGGTATGGTATAACAGCCGTATAATAGTATCTAATACTAATCTCTGGTAAAAGTGTAGACAAAAAATCTTCGCAAAACTATATATACGCAAGCTTTTGCTCGATTTTTTTTGTACACTTTTAAATCAGGGATTAGTATGTGCAAAAAATTGTGTAAATTTATAATTTTTTTCAAAAAAAGCAAGACAAATAGGATTATTTATGGTATAATTGTACTAAGGATTGAAATATGGATCGTATATCTTGCGATCCGGAAAGGAACGGTACATAGCCTATGACCCATGAAAAATCCTGTGGTGCGATCGTCTATCGAAGATACCACGGAAATATTGAAATATTGCTCATTAAGCATATCAACAGCGGACACTGGTCATTTCCTAAGGGACACGTAGAGGACGGCGAAACCGAAACAGAGACTGCTCACCGTGAAATACTGGAGGAAACAGGCGTTGATGTAATTATTGACCCGACCTTCCGGGAAACTGTACAGTACTTCCCCCGTAAGGACACTCAAAAAACCGTTGTATACTTTATTGCAAAGGCAAAAAATTATGATTTCACTCCCCAGGCAGAGGAGATCGCAGAAATAAAATGGGTGGATGTGGGACACGCTACTGCGGTGCTGACTTACGAAAATGACAAATCTATCGTCAACAAAGCTAAAAAAGCTATCAGAGACTAAAATAATCCCGGATACAAACAGTATCCGGGATTTGAACATCCTATTCGATAAATCCGCTTTTTTGTTGACTTATGGCAGAAAATATGTTAAAATGTAAATAAGGACACACTAAAAACGGTGTCCTCGTTCCATGGCAAATGCTAACGCATTAGTGTAATAGTGATATAGAAGTTTTCACCAAATTAAGCTATAAGACCAATACAGCGGATTATGTCAACCGGCTTTCTGTCATCAGGAAGTCGGTTTGTTTTATCTGCATGATTGTTGATGTGCTTCCCCTTGATTTTCATGTGTTTTTGGGCGTATGTTATTTTCCGTAGGAGCATTTCTGCGAATGATAACTCCCGCAAGTCCGGCTGACCTGCGGGAGGTTTGCTGTATATTCAAAATTTTCCAATTACAATATACCATGATGTTCCATAGTCTATCCTCAATATCAACACACCTGCTGGTTGATATATCTCACCACAACTTTTCCGTCCGGTTCTATAACAAACTTTGAAACCGACCCGCCGACGCCGATAAACCGTCTTTTAGCGATGTCCTCAAAGGAATCACCCATGAGCATGGATTGTAAAAAGCTCAATGTAGTGCCGTGAGAAACGATGAGTATTCTTTCCCGATCGTTTGAAATTATCTCCCGATAAAACGGATATAACCGATCCCAAAGCTCTCGGTCGGACTCGGCATCTTCAAAGGGCTTGTAGTCGGGATCATAGCCGCCGCCTTTGGACTTTTTGTTGCGGTCGTACCATTCGCGTGGCTGACCGTTCCCCCTGCCTGCGCTGACCTCACGGATAGCGGCGGTCACTGTCGGCATTATCCCGAGAGTCTTGTTGATCTCCTCGGCGGTCTGCAACGCTCTTTTCAGGTCGGATACATACATCTCAAAGCACTTGTCGCAGTCCTCGTACAAGAGCCATTTCCCGATCTCAAACGCCTGATCTCTCCCACGTTCGGTAAGCTCCCAATCGCCCCATGCCCCTATCATTCCGTTAACATGGTGCTGCGACTCGGTGTGCTGAACCATAATAATGGTCTTACGCTTCTTTTTATTGAAAAACTCCCTTATTATCTCCTCCGCACACTCACGCCCGAACCAGCCCTCGCCCACGTCCTCGCGGGGATAAAGGCGGTGAAGATCTTCCTTTTCCGTCTCGCTCAATTCCGAAAAGTCGTCTATACCCCTGTCAAGCGGAACGCCCACAAGCTTATGGTCGCTGTCATTCCGTTTAAAGACACCGACGATCTTCACGCTGTCCTCGTCGCCCAGCTCGTACTCCTTATCCGTCATGACTATAACGTCCAGATGCTCGCAGGGCGGCGTTCCCGACTCCTTTATCCAACCATAGGGCTGACGGACATTTCTCTCGTAAGATAGACTTATCAGCTCCTTTTCAACAAAGGAATCCGTTTGGGGAATATATTTCATTCGCTTATGATAATGATATGTCTGCTCGATTTTAACTGTGTAGATCATGCACAGCGCCTCCTTTTTCTGATTTATATTATTGTATCGCACTTTAAAAGGAATGTCTTGATGATTTGAGTATTTTTTGATCTGTATTCCGATACTATCAGCCTTTTGCCTGCGAGTTTTGCTTTCCTCGCTGCCGCTCGGAATTTTGCTAACGCAAAACCACAAAACATCGCCCCTTGTGTTATTGACATCTCAGGCTTCAGACATAATAAGCATTATCCAAATAACACAAAGGGGGTGGGTAATATGAAATTGAGTTTTGCAGATTTATGTCTGCTCATAAACACTATTTTAAATATTATCTCCCTTACATATACGGTAAAACGTAAAAAGTAAGGCAGACAAACAAAAATAACCGCCCAGCTCTTCCCCAAGTTTGACGGTTATTTTTGCAATCAGTCACAAGGGAGCAAACCGTTCATCGGTGTGCCCTTTTTTATGCTTTTATTATACACCCTTATTATCCATTTGTCAAGCGGTTTTTGCAAAATTAAGCCAACCATAAAAAACGGGTATCGGAAATTCCGATACCCGTTTAATATTATCCTTTAAGAGATCCGGTTTTATGTACCGAATTACTTTCTCTTCCTGGAAGCGATCGCAGCAGCGCCGGCAACAGCCATTACAGCAACAACAGATGCAACAGCAACGTTGCCTGTAGCAGGAGCTGTAGTTGTTGTTTCAGCAGCGGGAGCAGGAGCATCTTCGGAAGATGTGTCCTCTGCGGGAGCAGCAGCTCCACCGCCAAGACCGGAAACTGTAAATGTGATCTTAAGGCTGGAAGAAATAGCTGTAGCGTTATCTACAGGTGAATCGTTCTTAGTATCACCGTACTGGTTGTAAATTTCAATTCTGAAATTTCCCTTGTCCTCTACATCACCGTAGATGATCTTACCTGCGTCAAAGGAAAGAGCAGAACCATCAACCTCAATGCTGTCAAGAACAGCTGTAGCATCAGGAGATCCGGCATACATACCCTCAATATCAATTACAAATACGCCGAAATCAACAGCGCCTGCAACAGCAGTGGTCTCCAGTGTGTACTGACCATCGCCGTTAACTGTTACAGATGTATCCCAGTCCTGAGCAGCCCATGCTGTATCAGCAAAGCCGATCTTAGCGGTATACTCATCAGCTGCAAATGCATTCACAGCCATTGTAGAGAGAGCTACAGCAGCAGCTGCAACAGCAGCAACTATCTTTTTGATTTTCATTATGCTTACCTCCATACTTTATTAGAGTCAATGTTTAATGAAAATTACTTTCTCTTCTTGGAAACGAGTGCAGCAGCACCAGCAACAGCCATTACAGCAGCGATAGATGCAACAGCAACGTTACCTGTAGCAGGAGCAGCAGTTGCAGCCTCAGCAGCAGCCTGTGTCTCTGCGGGTGCAGGAGCAGCCTCTGTCTCAGCAGGAGCAGGAGCTACTTCATCATCAACGTCAACATCAATGTCGATGTCTTCGTCCTCGTCAACATCAAGGTCAACGTCAACTGCCTCATCAGCAACCTCAGCTTCTGTAGCTTCGGGCTCAGCCTCTGTAGCCTCAGGCTCTGTCTCTTCAACAACAGGTGCAAAACCAACAGTAATAGCATTTCCGCTAGCATCCTTAAATTCGATGTTGTCAATGTACATTACATAATCATCAGCATCCGCAGCAACAGCCCATCTCATAAGCCCGAAGAAAGGACTTTCACTTTCTTCTTTGTACTGCTCAGCTGCTAATATGAACTTTCTTTCAACCTTGACTGTAGCAACCTCACCAGGATTGTAAGCTCCGCCGTCCCATGCCTTATCGGACCAACTGGGGTTTTTCTGTGTACCGTAGCTGCCTGCTGTACCAACAGCACCGCCTGCCCATCCAACGATACCTTCTTCTGTCTTAGGAACGATAGAAAGATCAAATGTAATGCTCTTGATCTTAACTACGTTTTCTTTCTCCATCATTTTGTAGAGATCAAACCAAACCTTAGGAACAGCAGTCTTATCAGCAACGTCAACCTTGAGCTGCTTGGAACCATTGTAGTCCTCAACGCTGAGAACAGCATCAGAAGAACCGCTGTCTAAGTTCATATAAACGAAAGAGCAGTCGCCATCTTCAAAGTCAACAACTGTTGCACCTGATGTAACAGCAGATGCAGAAACAGCAGTCATAGCAGAAACAGCCATAGAAGCTGCAGCAATTCCTGCAAAGATTTTTTTAAGTTTCATTGTAAATTCCTCCAAAAATTTTTTGTTTTTTATAGTAATTATAAAATTACTTTCTTTTCTTAGTTGCTACAGCAGCAACACCAGCAACAGCCATTACAGAGATCATAACAGCAGCAGGAACATTTCCGGTTGCAGGAGCTGTAGTTGTAGTAGTTGTTGTTTCTCCAGCATCAGCAGCGGGAGCAGGAGCAGCTTCTTCTGATGTGTCCTCAGCAGGAGCAGCAGAGCCTCCATCAGGAGTAAATGTACCATTACTATAATCCCAGATCTGCTCTTCCTCAAGGGTATTAACAGAAGCACCGCTGAATGTACCGGGCTCAAGATCAGCAGACTTAACGATTACGTTCTGAACCTGAAAACCGATACCGGAATCGCCAAGAGAAGCAATAGTATCAGCAGATACAACGAAAGTAAGAGTTGGCTCATTGGGAGAGATACCGATAAATCCGTCGCCCTTAGCGTAAACCTTATCACCCTGGATCTGATCGGTGATACGCAGCCAGCCGTTGTCAAAATCCATAGGAGCAATAATGTGCTGATCCTCTATGATAGATGATCTCCACTCAACAGTAAGTGTTACCTGAACGTCTCCACCTACAGCCTCAAGGTCAGCCTTAGGGATAGTTTTTCCTGCACCCCATGCACCAACATAATCTGAGTCCAGCTCAATTGTAGTAGCAAATGCGTTTACTGCCATCATAGAAACTGCAACAGCAGCCGCAGCGATTCCTGCAACGATTTTTTTAAGTTTCATTGCAAATTCCTCCATTCTTTTTCCTTTTAGCTGATATGCCGGGATACATCACCTACCATACCGCTATTATTACGTATAATCATTATAGCATTAATATTTCAAATTAGCAACATCATTTTTAAATAATTATTTCTCATTTTTTTTGTTCAAAATAGCGAAAATGACTATAAGTGCCTTCAAATTTGCCATTTGATACGTTTTTCGGGATATTCGCATATATCGCCTGTTAATTTTATGTGAACGAAAAACAAAAAGCCCATCCAAAAGCTGAACCTTTTCCATTGCCGCCTTAACAAGCATCGTGCAAAACAAAAAGCCCGCCCAAAGGGACGAGCTTCTTTAAGAAAAAATAAATTACTTAGCCTTCTTAGCAACAACAGCAGCTGCAGCGAGAGCTACAGGGATAACTGCGAGTGCGATAGGTGAGTTGCCTGTAACAGGGTTGGGAGCAACAGCGGGAGCTTCTGTAACAGCTTCTGTTACAACGGGAGCAGGCTCTGTCTCCTCTTCCTCTTCCTCTTCACCGAAATCGATCTCCTCGCCCTCAACTTCCTCGTCGAGAACGTCTACTTCAGCCTCAATGCCTGCTGCGGAAGCAGTCATGCCAACCATAGCTACAGACATTGCGCAAGCTGCGATTGCAGCAAGGATCTTTTTAATTTTCATTGTTTTTTCCTCCATTCAATTGTTTTATCATAGTTTATCCTAACTACAGTGTAATTATAACACAATTAACTCATAAATCCAAGTAGCAACCTAACAATTTTTAAGTTCATTATTTGGTGGAAATTAAGCAACATCCACAAAAAAGCAGAAATTTTTCACCGTAAAGTGAAATTTTGGTTACAATTTTTGTTACCTTTTTCCCTTTTTGTAATTTATTGTATAGATTGCTCCCGTATAAATGACGGAAAAGGACGCGGGGGTCAGGAAACCAAAGGGAAATGGAAAAAAAAAACCAAAAAAAATAAGCAATT
>JAFLUJ010000171.1 GCA_022511485.1 Oscillospiraceae bacterium
GAATAACCTTTCTTCAGAAAGGTTTTCCCCAGTAAGAGTACAGAAATAATGTGCCTAATTATAATTTACATTATTGCTCACGATATATACACTCATGAAACAATTCTGTGCAACATCCCCTTTGTTTTAATTGTGCATAAAAATAGCCCCTCTCACAGGTCGGAATCGTACACATCGCCAAACTCTGATGTCGAAATTATTACAAGCCGGTTACAAAACACAGAAAAATAGGAGAAAACACCTTAATTTTTCCTTAATATGGCAAATAGGCAGTTCTGAGAAAGGCAACTTTGTAAGGACTGCACAAATTTTGAAGGAAATTTTTGTCTTGTCAGCGGGTAAAATGGAAATTAATGTATGCAAGTCTACGAAACAAATGTTTTATTATGTGCAAAATATACAAAAATGGGGGTTTGTTTTTGCTTGACAAATAGCGTTTCGTAAACTATAATACTAACAGAAGGTTTCACAAAGGTTACAGCTGTAACTATTCTGTAACCATTTAATGATAACCATCGAAAGGAGTCTTTATGAGTAATAAAAACAATAACAGCCTCAGCCTTAAAGCTGCAGCAGAAAATTGTAAGAAAGTCTTAAAGAACATGAATGTCAGAATTGCCGCCGTTACTGTATGCACGGCTGCTCTTACCGCTGTATTTGCAGCAGTTTCAGCTTCCGGAAATGAAGCTCCCCTTGAGGCACATCTTACAGCAGACAGCAGCACCGCGGTAAAAATAATGATGCCTGAAAAAGAATATGATGTTAAAATATCTGTAGACGGAAAAACAATGGGAGTAAAATGCTCCGGAACAGTCAATGACGCTCTCAATACAGCAAATGTCAGGGTCTCTGATGATGATCTTATTAATATCGGTCTCAGAGAGCCTCTGAACGAGAATACAGAGATCATTGTAAACCGCGTTGAGATCGTTGAAGAGGTTCAGGTAAAAACTATTGAATACGCTACAAAATACAAAGAGGATGACAGTCATACAGTAGGCTATTCCGAAGTTATCGTTGACGGAGAAGAGGGCGAAGTGGAAACCACTATGCGTCACGTTTATATCGACGGCGAGCTTATCTCCTCCGATGTTGTTGACGAAGATATTACAGAGCCTGTAGATCAGGTCATCGTGGTCGGAACAAAAGAATACAATCCTATAGATGATTTCAGCATTTCACATCTCAGCGCTCCTCTTGATCTTACACTTGATGCATACGGCGCTCCTACAGAGTACTCAAAGGTTCTCACAGGTAAGTCCTGCGCTTACTCTGCAAGACCCGGCGCAGGTACTGCAAGCGGCAGAAAGGCCATGGTTGGATATGTGGCAGTTGACCCGTCCATAATCCCTTACGGCACTGAATTGTATATCACAACTACCGATGGTTCGGCAGTTTACGGATATGCTATCGCTGCTGATACAGGTACAGCGCTGCTCGACGGACGTATCCTTGTAGACCTGTTTATGGAGAGCTATGAGGCAAGCTGTGACTGGGGTGCAAGAGAGGTAAATATATATATCCTTTAAGCGGGAAAGCCCCCGCGGCAAGGCAGCGCCCTGCACGATTATCGACCCCCACCGTTAGTAATTCAAAAAGCTTTGGTTTGCCATGCCCCCTGTCCAGGGGGCGGCTTACTGAAGCTTTTTATTTATTTAAAGATGTGTTGACATTGTTCAAATTCGCGGGCGGCGGATTCTTATTTCCGATCTTATTTTTTGTCACTTATACGCATATTTTGTGGGTGACCTGATAACCGTCTGCAAAATATAGGGTAGGAAAATTTTTCTTCCATTTTATCCCTTTGATAAAATGCACAAAAAAAATTACATACTTTATGCAAAAACATAATGAAATTTCAGCCTATTTTTTTAAAATGTTATTTTTTCGTCAAACTAAATAAATAACTTTTTGTAAGTTTAGTAAATAAGCAACTTGAAATTTATATGTGAAATTTGGTATTATATTATTATAGCCGAAATGGAATATCGGCAAGACTAATTTTTTGGGAGGTCCGCATAGAATGGCTAGTTTATCACTCAGATCCATTTATAAGAAATACCCCGGCGGCGTTGTTGCCGTTTCAGACGTTAACCTTGAGATCAGGGACAAGGAATTTGTTATCCTGGTTGGTCCTTCAGGATGCGGTAAGTCTACAACTCTTCGTATGATCGCAGGTCTTGAGGAAATTTCCGAGGGCGAGCTTTATATAGGCGACCGTCTTGTAAACGACGTTGCTCCTAAGGACAGAGATATTGCGATGGTTTTCCAGAACTACGCGCTGTATCCTCATATGACCGTATATGATAACATGGCTTTCGGACTTAAGCTCCGTAAAGTTCCTAAGGATGAAATAAACCGTAAGGTTGAAGAAGCTGCAAGAATCCTCGACATCTCTCACCTCCTCAGCAGAAAGCCGAAGGCTCTCTCCGGTGGTCAGAGACAGCGTGTTGCTTTGGGACGTGCTATCGTTCGTGAGCCTCAGGTATTCCTTCTCGACGAGCCTCTTTCCAACCTGGATGCTAAGCTCCGTGCGCAGATGAGAACCGAGATCTCCAAGCTCCACCAGAAGCTGGGTACAACATTCATCTACGTAACCCACGACCAGACAGAGGCTATGACAATGGGTGACCGTATCGTTGTTATGAAGGACGGCTTCATCCAGCAGGTAGATTCACCTCAGAACCTCTATTCCAGCCCTGTAAACCAGTTCGTTGCAGGATTCATGGGTTCACCTCAGATGAACTTTGTTGACGCTGTTCTCAGAAAGATCGACGGCAAGTTCGCTATCGAGTTTGGTTCTGAAGATACCAAGACCTCCCGTGGTAAGAAATATTATGTTGAGCTCCCTGAGTCCAAGGTTGAGGAGATCGTCCTCGCTGAGTATGTTGACAAGGAGATCATCATGGGCGTTCGTCCCGAGAATATCCACGATGAGGAAATGTTCCTCTCCGCTGCTAAGACCGGTGTGATCGACGCTAACGTTGAGATCACTGAAATGATGGGTGCTGAGACATTCCTGTATCTGAACTGCGAGGGTATTCCTCTCACAGCTCGTGTAGATCCTCGTTCTACAGCACGTCCTCAGGATACTATCAAGGTTGCTATTGATCCTAACAAGGTTCACATCTTTGATAAGGAAACCGAGAAGACCATCGTCAACTAATGGTGCGGGTGTCCGGGGGGAATTAAGCCCGAGTCCCGGAAGGTATCCGGTGAAACATTTCAATTTAATTTTGTACATCGCTCCGTCCTCTCAAAAGGGGACGGAGTTTTTTATTTATGCATTGATATGATGTTTAGGAGTTCATATCTCATGTGTAAAAATCGGAGGGGTGGGGGTAAGGAAGGTGGGAGCGCGAGGTAGGAAACCTTAGGGGGAGGGGATACCGATTTTTGTTGGGTTTAGTTTCCCCTCCCCCTATGGTTTCCTGGCATCGCATCCTATTGTCGTAAAGCAACAAATTTGAAAAGACAATAGAAATTCAAAATAAACCGTGCTTTCCTGTGCAATATACAGAAAAACACGGCTTATGGATATATTCTTTTTAAAGGAGCTATTTAGTGGGTATCCTTACAATATATTCGATATAATCATCGTTCCGGTTCTGCTTTGAATCGGCATTGATGCCTGCGGCTTTCATCATTTCGATGGCTTTATTGATGGTATTCACAAACAGCCGCACGTCCTTGAATGCAGCACTGCGCTTCCTGAGGCTTTCCGCTTCTTTTTGTTTTTCCAGCATATTATCTACAAGACGTTCCGTGGCGTCCACATTGAGACGGTGCTTGTGTATCCTTTCCACTGCTTCAAGTCTTTTTTCATCGGAGGGAAGCTTCAGCAATGCCCGGGCGTGACGTTCGGTAAATCCATACTCCGACAGCTTTTTCCGGATTGGCTCGCTGAGCTTTAACAGCCGGAGCTTGTTTGCAATAGTGGACTGGGATTTCCCAAGCTTTGTGGCAGCGTCCTCCTGGGTCATGCCGTAGTAGTCGATAAGTCTTGCGATGGCTTCCGCTTCGTCAAAGATGGACAGGTCTCTGCGCTGGATATTCTCTATAAGCGCCATTGCTGCGGAGTTCCGTCCGGTCATTTCCAGCACTATACAAGGGACGGATTCCATTCCGAGAAGCTTGGATGCCCGAAGCCGTCTTTCTCCCGATATAAGCTCGTAATCCCCGGAGCCGTCCTCTGTTCTGCGGACGGTCAGCGGCTGGAGTATACCGTTCCGGCTTATGCTCTGGGCAAGCCCCTCCAGATCGTCAAATTCACGTCTTGGTTGATACGGATTGGGAACTATCCGGCAGACATCTATCTGCACCACCTTGTTTATCACTTTTTCCTTAACGAGAAACGGCATTTTTAACACGTCCTTTCATTGGACATTATACCACACTCTTTTGGGAAATTTTGTCATATTATTGCCCGATGTTGACTTTCTTCTTTTTTGTGATATAATATTATTGAAAGGAGCTGATAATATGGCAGCTATAACTGTAAATATTGATGATAATACTTATGAGCACGCATTGGCTCTGTTTGCATTTCGCGGTATGAGTGCCGAAGCTGCGATAAAGGAATTATTTGAGCGTGCGTCATATGATGAGTACCCACAGTATGTACATCTGGAACCTAACGCTGAAACTATTGCAGCTATGCAGGAATGTGAGGATATTATCAGCGGCAAGGTGTATGCAAAGACATATACCGATGTTGATGAAATGTTTCGTGACATACTCAACGAGGAGGACGATGATGACACTTAACGTCAAGCCGACCTCACGTTTCAAAAAAGAACTTGTTCTTTCTTTTGAACGCACCGGTACACATTCAGATCTATTTTAATAATATTTAATATGCCCCCTTTTTCACAGCACGGAAAGAGGGGGCAAAGTATTTCTTTTTTTATTAAATTACCTCTTTTAATATAAGATACGCCACTGTGGCAAGGGAACGGGCTTCCACATAGTTATGATCGGGAATGAAGTCTCCCTCGTCGAGCATACGCTTTATTTCCGATATTCTTTCAAAGCCGGACAATGCCTCCTGCATATTGGGAATGACAAAATAGGACTTCTGCATAATATGACGGATCTCCGTTCTTAATCCTTGCGGGATCGGTACTGCCTCCGGACTGACAGAGAAATCCCCGCTTTCCAGATCGTCAAGAGAGTACTCCTCTTTTTCCAGACGACCTGCGATGTCCTCTGCTGCCTGTCTGCCGAAAACAAGAGCCTCCAGCAGGGAGTTTGATGCAAGACGGTTGTTTCCGTGAACGCCGGTGTGGGAACACTCTCCCACTGCGTAAAGTCCGTCAATGGAGGACATTCCATGGGTGTTTACATTTATTCCTCCCATAAGATAATGCTGACAGGGATAAATGGGGATCATGTCCTTTGTCATATCTATACCCTGACTGAGCAGATATTTATATATCATTGGGAAGCGGTTTTTCAGGAAGTCTTCGTCCTTATGAGTGATGTCAAGGAAAAACTCGTCCGAATCAAGACGGCGTCCCTCTGTAACTATGGCGTGGGAAACTACGTCTCTTGGAGCAAGCTCAAGACGCTCGTCATAGTTCTGCATGAAACGCTCTCCGTGACAGTTTTTCAGATACGCACCCTCGCCCCGGACAGCCTCAGAAATAAGGAAGCACTCCCTGGTGTGCTTATTATTGAAAGCGGTGGGATGGAACTGGATAAGGGACAGATTTTTTATATTCGCTCCCATCTCATAGGCAAGAGCGATACCGTCTCCCGTTGCGATTGCGGAGTTTGTGGTAAAGTCATATACCCTGCCTATTCCTCCGGTAGCGAGGATAAAATAACGGCAGTTATAAGTATCCGGAACTCCGTCAGCGGAAATATAGGCGGAAAATCCTGTGGAGGTCTTTTTCAGCTTGCACAGCAGGGCGTTTTCCATTATCTCCACATTAGGCAGGTTTTTGACTGTCTCCTGGAGCTTTGTGGTGATCTCAAAGCCGGTGGAATCCTTATGATGGAATATCCTGCGGCGGGAGTGTCCTCCCTCCAGAGTGCGGTGGAGCTTTCCGTTCTCGTCCCGGTCAAAGTCCACGCCAAGGGAGATTATTTTTTCGATCTCGTGGGCAGCCTCTGTAACAAGTATCTTAAGGCTGTCCGGATTGTTTTTGAACCCTCCTGCAATAAGGGTGTCATTGGTATGGAGACGGGTGCTGTCGTCCTCCGGCTGATAGACAGCGGCGATCCCACCCTGCGCAAGGGCAGAGTTACAGAGAATAAGCTCCCGCTTTGTAATTATCAGCACCTTAAGGTGAGAGGGCAGATTTATAGCGGAGTAAAGCCCTCCTGCGCCTGTGCCGGCGATTATGACGTCATAATTTTTTGACATGATATTTTTTCCTTCGTTTCTGAAAAAATTTGTTATGAAGATTATACCATATATTTATTGATAAATCAAGACTTTTACTTAGCCTTGCTGCCAAGACGGATGATAGATTCAGTGACCAACTTTTTGAAAAGGGGAGCTGCCCTGTCGGCGGTCTCCTGGACTTCCGCATGGGTAAGCGGCTTGTCGGTGATGCCGCACGCCATATTCGATATGCAGGAGATGCCTACTACTTTCATTCCTGCGTGGTTTGCAGCGATAGCTTCGCAGGCGGTGGACATTCCCACTGCGTCCGCGCCGAGTGTACGGACCATTCTTATTTCAGCAGGAGACTCATAATTCGGTCCGGTAAGCTGGATATACACGCCCTCCTGCAATGGGATCTCCAGATCCTTTGCCGCAGTCCGGACGATCTCCCGCAGATCACGGTCATAGATATTGCTCATGTCCGGGAAACGCACTCCCAGCTCGTCGGCATTCTCTCCGATAAGGGGAGATGGCGCAAAGCATATCTGGTCGGAAATAAGCATGAAGTCTCCGGCGTGGTAGTCGAAATTTACTCCCCCTGCTGCGTTTGTCAGGAAAAGTATCTTTGCTCCCATAAGCTTCATAAGACGTATGGGCAGGACAACGTCCTCCATTTTATATCCCTCGTAGTAATGAACTCTGCCCTGCATGATAACGACCTTTACATCTCCCACATATCCGAAAACGAATCTGCCCTTGTGTCCGAGAACGGTGGAGATGGGAAATCCCTCTATCTCTTTGTAGTCAAGGGTGGCTTCGATCTTTATACCGTCGGCGTAGTCTCCCAGTCCGGAGCCAAGGACAAGGGCAACGTCGGGGACGAAGTCGATCTTTGCTTTGAAGCACTCGTAGCATTTTTCAAGTCTTTCATAAATTTTACTCATATTATCAGACCTCTTTTCTGACGTTATACTATTTTAAATTCATGGCGGCGGCGATTATCTCCGCAGTGCCCTCGTCACCGAATTTTCCGCTGTCCAGTGTAAGATGATAGTTTACATGGGAAGCCCATTTTCTGTCGGTGTAGAAATCGTAATAGAATTTCCTCTGCTTGTCGTGACGCTTCATCTTCTGGAGCGCCTGCTGCCCGGTTATCCCCATGCGTTCGGACACTCTCTTTATCCTTGCTTCGTCGGAGGCATAGAGGTAAACGTTAAGCAGCTCCACAGGCTCGTCCCGGAGTATATAATCCGCGCAGCGTCCTACGATGACAGCGTTTTCGGTCTTTGCGATGTCCAGTATTATCTGGGACTGGACGGCAAAGAGTGTATCATTGGTGGGCATGAAGCCCGTTTGTCCCGACTGTCCCACAGCGGCATACAGCCAGGGACTTGCGGCTTTTTCGTCCGCTTCGGAAAGAACGGCATGGCTCATTCCGCTTTTCTCGGAGGCAAGAGCGATAAGGTCTCTGTCGTAGAAAGCGAATCCCAGCTTTTCAGCAACAAGCTTACCTATATCCCGTCCTCCGCTGCCGAACTGTCTGCCTATTGTAATAATTTTATTCATAGCAAGCACGCTCCTTTCGGGTTGTTGTTTTCTTTAATTATAACACTAAAGTAAAAAAAATGCAAGCGGGGAAAATCTTTCCGAAAGAAGAGTAAAAAATTCCGGGGACTGCCGTTTTTCAACAGCCCCCGGAAAACTAATCTGTATGCAGCTCAAAAGCATAATTTAATGCTGCATATTCAATAAATGGTTTTTGTTCTAAATCATCTATAATATTTTCCAGATCTTCAAGCTCTACGTTATATCTGAATTCGATCTGATATTCATTTGTTATGTCAATATATCCAACTATATCTGCGTTCATATCATCAGCTATATCCGACATTTCATCAAAAGAAATGCTGTCATCAGCCATTAGAAGTATCTGATTGCGGACATAGGCAAATCCAGTGTCTTTATACGCAATTTCATCCTCGCTTGTTATAGGTTTCATATATATTCCGTCATCGTCGTCATCATCTGAAATATCGGGCTCATCAGGTATATCAGACGTCAATTTATCATCAAAAACGATCTCACTTAAATAAGCTCCGATTTTGATCTCAGGCTGAACGTTTTCTTCCTTGCTTCCGCTCAATCCTAAAACTACTGTTGAATTTGGTTGAATAGGTGTAGTCCACTGCTGATCAGCTACTTCATAATGAATATTGTATTGTGAGATAATCTTTGCACCAGATAATTCTTCAATAACAAAATTGGTGTAAAAGGTCAAGATCCATGCTTCTATTGGTTCATCAGTCAGGTTTGATATTTTTATTTCGCCCTGAAAGCTTGTTCCAAAATCATTGGTTTCTGTAAACTCAACCTCATATCCACCTACTTTTACAACTCTTTTTGAACAAATTTCAATACTTTCCGGTATAGCAAGTTCATCGCCTGTCAATGTATAACCAAAAGCCACAGAAGAGCCGGGCTCTATCACATAATTATGGTCAGCACTTCTTATTATATATTCGGTTTCGTTGTTTTTATAAATAGTACCATCCCATAAATCGCTGATCTCACCACCGGCATCATATTTCAACGTCCATCCAATTATTGATTCCTTGCCTGTATTTGATATAGTAATGTTTATGTTCTGATCATTCGTTCCGCTGCTAATAATATTGTACTCAATAGTGTAGTCATCATATTCGTAGATCTTTTCTGTCACTTCATCAGTTGTGATTTCAGTGGACGTATTTTCTTCCAGTGTTGATTCTGTTGCTTCAAGGCTTGTTGTCTCAGACGTGATCTCGTCAATCAGGACTTCATCACCTACCCCACAGCAGGACAGAGACAGCACGATGACAAACGCCAGAGCAAGGGATATTCCTTTTTTCAATAATTTATAAACCATGTTTTTCCCCCCCCGTTATGTTATTTTACATATTGTAGCACATTATAATTGCTTTGTCAAGAAATAAATATCATTAATTTAAAAATAAAGACCCACCTTATGCCGTATATAATTTCCTTTGCAATAGTCTATTTCCCGGTTTGTCCGAATATATTTTTAAGGACAAGATGTTTGAAAATCAGAGATTTTCAAACTGCGAGTTTTGTTTTCCTCGCTGCCGCTCAGAATTTTGCTAATGCAAAACCACAAAACATCGCAAAAGAGGTTGACCATTTTTGCAAAATGGTCATATTAAAAAGGGAAAGGAGCACCGCAATGCTTGAAATACTTGATAAGCCTTATACCGCAAGTCCCTACGGACTTTCCTCTGCGGAGGCTGCCGAAAGACTGAAAAAATACGGGGAGAACTCCCTGGCAAGTGAAAAGAAAGCCCGTCCCCTGAAAATCTTCCTGGGACAGTTCCGGGACATAATGATACTGATACTCCTTGCCGCCACGGCAGTGTCGATCTTTCTGGGAGAGATATACGACGCAGTGACGATAATCATTATCGTCCTGCTTAACGCCATACTCGGATTCATTCAGGAGTATAAGACCGAAAGGACACTCCTTGCCCTGAAAAGCATGACCGCACCCTCGGCGAAATGCTGGCGGGACGGCTCACTGCTGACTCTCCCTGCCGCGGAGCTTGTTCCCGGAGACATTATCCGTCTTGAAGCGGGAGACAAAGTTCCCGCCGACTGCGTGATCCTTACCGAAAAGGGACTTTTCGCCGAAGAAAGCGTCCTTACCGGAGAATCTGCCGCTGTGGAAAAATCCGCAGGAGATCCGGAGGACAAGGACAACACTATAGGAAAATCCGGGATCGTTTACAGCGGCACAGTCATAACAAAAGGAACTGCCGAGGTAAAGGTCATTGCCACGGGAATAAATGCTCAGATGGGAAAGATCTCCGGTATGCTGACGGACATCGAGGACGAGCAGACACCTCTGCAAAAACGTCTCGGAGAGCTTGGAAAAACAGTGGCGATAATCTGCCTTGTTGTCTGTGCCATGGTAAGCGTCGCAGGAATACTCCGGGGAGAGCCTGTTTTTGATATGCTTATGACCGGTATCACTATCGCAATTGCTGCTATCCCAGAGGGTCTCCCTGCTACTGTAACAATAGCTCTTGCTCTTGCAGTAAGCAGAATGTTAAAGAAAAACGCTCTTGTTCACAAGCTCCACTCTGTTGAGACCCTTGGCTGTACCTCTGTAATATGCACCGATAAAACAGGCACTGTCACGGAAAATAAAATGACCGTCACCAGTCTTTATGCCGCAGGAAAAGAGTATGCTTTCTCCGGAAACGGATACCGTATGTCCGGTGAGATAACTCTTGAGGGAGCGAGGGTAAATCCCGCCTCCGAACCTGCTCTGAAGGAAGCTCTGGTGTGCGGAACACTCTGCACCGGAGCGTCCATAACCGCTGACAAAAAGCCAGCCGCGCGGGACAGGGGACGTCTTACCGGCTCGGGAGAATGGCAGGTCACAGGAGATCCCACCGAGCTTGCCCTGCTTGTTGCGGCGGCAAAGGGAGGCATCACCGCCGGGAATCTTGCCTCCACTCACAGAAAGGTGGACGAGATACCCTTCGACAGCGAGACCCGGTGCATGACCGTCATCTGCTCCGGCGCTGGAGGCAGGACGGCGTACTCCAAGGGAGCGATAGATGTTATCCTGAAAAGATGCGCTTTTATTATGACGGACAGCGGCATAGTTCCCCTGTCCCTCCGTAAAAAGCAGGAGATACTTTCTGTCCATGACCGTCTTACCGAAAAAGCCCTCCGGGTACTTGCCCTGTGCAAAAAGGAACTGAACAGCGGCGGAGGCTCGGATGTTGAGACCGGCATGGTTTTCCTTGGACTTGCAGGTATGCTTGACCCTCCCCGCACCGAGGCAAAGCAGGCGGTGAAGCTTTGCAGAAGCGCTCACATAAAGACTGTCATGATAACCGGAGATCACAAGAACACCGCTGCCGCAGTTGCGAAACAGGCTGGTATCATGCGGGAGGGAGACTTGGTTCTCACCGGAGCGGAGCTTGAAGCAATGTCCGACACTCAGCTTGACAGCGTCATTGAACGCGCTGCTGTTTTCGCAAGGGTAAGTCCTGCCGATAAGCTTCGGATAGTCCGTGCATTCAAACGCCGTGGAGATATTGTCACCATGACCGGCGACGGAGTAAACGACGCTCCCGCTGTAAAGGAAGCAGGCATCGGAGTTTCCATGGGCATCACCGGAACGGACGTAACCAAGCAGGCAGCGGACATGGTTCTTTTAGACGACAACTTCGCCACCCTTGTAAGCGCAGTCGAACAGGGACGGGGCATTTACGCAAATATAAGAAAGTTCGTCCGGTATCTTCTGAGCTGCAATATCGGAGAAGTCCTGACCATGTTTCTTGGGATCATCATGGGTATGCCAATGGTGCTGCTTCCCACTCAGATACTGCTTGTTAATCTTGTGACGGACGGTCTCCCTGCCATTGCGCTGGGAGTTGAGCCTCCCGAAAAAGAGAACATGAAAAAGCCGCCCAGAAAAGGAGACGAAAGCTTCTTCTCTGACGGTCTTATGGGGAAAATTATTTTCCGGGGAATACTTATCGGACTTTGCACAGTAGGCAGCTTTGCCATGATAAACACCATGTTCGGAAGTGTTACCGCAGCGCGAACTGCTGCTCTGTTTACTCTTGTGGCATCCCAGCTCTGTCATGTTTTCGAGTGCAAGTCGGAGCGGAAAAATATATTTACCGTCCCCTATCTGAACAATCGGAAGCTTATAGGAGCAGTGCTGATCTCCACAGCGGTAATTTTTGCGGCGATATATTTCCCGCCCTTGCAGATAATTTTCGGGACAGTACCTCTCACTACACAGCAGCTTCTTATAGCAGGAGGGTTTGCGATCTTCGCTCCGCTGCTCCAATGCCTGATGCCAGCAGGGAAATGAAAATGAACGGTTATTTTATTTGGTTATTGAGATAACCGCCGCATTTTGAAGAAAAAACGCCGCCCGGAAATTTTATTCCGGGCGGTATATTTATTTTATCATCAATATCGGATACCCATTGTCATAGGGCTTCACAATATCCGGATACTCCTCTGCAAAAGCAAATATCTTTTCCGCCAGACCATTCTGCTCCAGCTCTCCGCAAAGCTCGGACAGGGGCTTGTTGTACATTGTAGGACAGATGGACGCCATGGAGATCACCCTTTTTCCTCCCAGCTCCATTACACGATATGGCCAGATGCGGCAGTCGAAGGGCTTGTCGTCTCCCAGCTTACAGCCTTTTTCCTTGTCAAGCATGGGACAGTAGTAAAGCTCCTCGCCGTTCTCCTCAGTCTCCTCCATGCGGAATATCCAGCCATCCCCTTTCTGAACGAAGGAGGTTTCAGGAAAGCGTTCAGACACAATGTATTTCAGCTCACCATGGAGAACGGGTGTCTCCCACAGGTCGTATTTATCAAACACGCAGCATACTTTGCAGGCGGCGCAGTCGCTGCCCTTTAAAATGTTTTTCAGCATAAACAGACTCCTTTTTATATGTGTTTTTCCATTACAACAAAACCGTCCGGATTTTTCCGCTGATAGGAGCGGTAATCCTCCACGCTGTTAAAAGATCTTTCCACCACGGGAGAGCCGTCTTCCCAGACCTTATACTCCAGAGGGATGAATCCGCAGTCGATATAGAATTTTTCAACATATCCCCCTGCCGAGCCTACGGAGACAACGGATGCTCCATACTTTTTTGCGGCTTCCCCGAAGGCTTTCAGAAGTATCTTTCCGTAACCGTTTTTCTGGTAAGGTTCTTCTATAGTGATACCATCAAGGACGAAAGAATTATCTGTCGGGTCATCAAGCTTCCTTTCCCAACCGAAAGCCACTCCGATGACCTGCTCCCCCAGCACAGCGGCAATAAAGGCTTGGGGAAATTTCTTGACACGCTCCCTCATTTTACTCTGATCGCTTCCCGGAAGATACTCCGCGGCAAGGGAATAAAATCTTTGGTCAATTTCTTCATTCAATGGGATAAGTTTCAGTTGTTCCATATTGTCACCTCAATAGTTATTCGACCCGTAAATTTCTATATTCCAGATCATTCTCAAAAACGATCATGGGATAAAGGTTCTGATTATTTACCCTTACCTTAAAGCCCATCTCCTGAAAAAGCTGATCCTGTGTCTTCTGACCGGTAAGGTAATCACAATATGCAGGAATATAACAAACCGGCAGAGTATCCGCATCCTTGTACTGCTCTGCTTTTTTATTATTTGTCCGGACTAAATATAGAATGGGTTTTCCGCCATAATCAAATTCGACCTGAAAATGATGATGATAATTACCCATCCTGCCTCCCAGCATACGGATGTACGAATACCTGTGTATCTTACATTCAGCCTTTTCTGAGGATTTTTTCAGGCAGTCCAGCAGTCTTTTCTGCTTATGCTTTTCTGCCAGATATATTATCGCTAAAGGAGTTAAAGTCATAACGCCCGTACTCAGGAAAAGCAGCATCCCTATACGATGATCATTGACACCAAACAAAATGATCCATAAAATATTCAGCAGAAATAAAAACCAGTATACTAAAGCAAATCCGAAAAATATTGCCAATTAAACATCCCCTATCATTTGCCTAACAAATCCGAATGTGTACCAGTACCTGTTGCCGTAAGCGTCAGCACATCATCGTGGTATTGATACATAAGCAGCCAATCGGGTTCAATATGACATTCTCTGAAATCTTTCAGATCACCTGTCAACTGATGATCATTATACTTCCGCGGCATTTTTTCACCGGAAGCAAGAAGGTCAAGGACATTCGTCAGTTTGGATATATCCTTTCCCCTTTTTCTCATAACCTTGACATCCCGTTTCATTTTGTTGGTAAATTCTATATCATACACGGGTTTATTCATCAAGCATTGCCCTCACTGCTTCTTCTGCCGATTTGTAAGGACCATTCAGATTGGTGCGGTTTCTGCTGTCAGATACAGCCTGCTTCATTTCTTCAGAAAGAAATTTATGTCTTACTTCAAAGGGCAAGCCGTTATTTTCTATAGAAGCAGTAAGAAACATCCTCACCGCAGTAGATGTATCAAATCCCAGGCTTGCAAAAAGTTCATCTGCTTTTGATTTAAGGTCATCATTCAATCTTATTTGTAAATTTGCCATAATAAAGCCTCCTCAGCGGGAAAGCCCCCGCAGGCATATCGCTGCATATCCTTACGTAAATAACATAAAATACGGAAATATGCTTGTTTGTTATCTGTATTTATATTATATTACAAAATCAATGATTTGTCAATACGTTTTATTGAAACGTCACCTTTCTATCAGCGCTTTTACCGCCGCGTTAGCCTCCGAATAAATTTTCTCAGTATCAAGTGTGGGGAAGCTTCCGTCCTCATACACAATAACGCCGCCGCTGACCGTCATTTTTACATTTTCCTTTGACCCTGCAAAAACGATATTCTTCACAACATTGTGCATGGGCTGCATATTGGGACGGTTCAGATCTATAACAAGCATATCCGCTTTCTTCCCTGCTGCAAGAGTGTCGCAGTCGTTCAGACCCATTGACAAGGCGCTGCCCTTTACAGCCATTTCCAGAACTGCATCCGCCGGCATTGCAGCAGCGTCGTTTTCCCTTATCTTTTGCAGAACGGTGGCGAGATACATTTCCCGGAACATATCAAGAGCATTGTTGCTTGCCGGACCGTCCGTACCTATAGCGAGATTTATTCCCCGCTGCCGCATTTCAGCAAGGGGAGCTATACCGCTGGCAAGCTTGCAGTTGGAACAGGGATTTGTTATCGCCCACAGTCCGCGACTTTTGAAGATCTCCATGTCCTCATCAGTCATGTGGACGCAGTGGAAGCCGCCGCCGCCGTACTCGAACATCCCAAGCTCCTCCATAAGAGCGGTGGGAGTTTTCCCATGCCGTTCGATACAGCCTGCAACCTCCGAGGCAGTTTCCGAATTATGAGTGTACACCGGCTGCTTGTGCTTTCTTGCAAGCTCCGCTATCGCTTTCATTATGGAAATGTGAGTAGTATATTCTGCGTGGAATCCCATCTTGAAGGAAACAAGGGGATGCTTCCCGTTGAAGCGGGTCAGATAGTCCTCCAGACGGGTCAATGCGGAATCGAAGTCCGCTTTGTTATCCCCTCCGGAAACAGCACCGCAGAGCACCAGTCTCATACCGGTGTCAATTGCCGCTTTTTCGATATAGTCCGGGTGGAAATACATATCAAAGCAAGCGGTAGTTCCCGAGGAAAAATATTCAAGAGCGGCAAGCTTCGTAAAGATGTAAATATCCTCGGTCGTAAGCTTATCCTCCATGGGAAAGACCTGCTTGAAGAGCCAGTCATTCAGGGGCATATCATCCGCATAGGAGCGGAGAAACGTCATCGCCGAATGGGTATGTGCGTTTTTGAATGAGGGCATAATAAGATTTCCGCAGAGGTTTATCTCCCTGTCGAATTTTTCTCCGGGTTTGCTTTCTCCCACATATATAATAGTATCCCCCTCGGTCCAGACCTCTCCCGAGCGGATCGTCATGTCCTCCATAGTAAGAACAGATGCGTTGTAGAATCTTAATTTCTGCATAATATATCCTCCCCATATTTATACTATTCCTAAATCAAAACATTGACAAGTCAATGTTTTGATTCGCCGTATACATAAGTATACGGCGTGGCGGCGCAGCCGCCTAGGAAGTCGTTCAATACGTTCCTGCCAAAACCTCTGGTTTTGGCAGCCGCCTGATAAGGCGGCAAGTCAAATAATTGAC
>JAFLUJ010000228.1 GCA_022511485.1 Oscillospiraceae bacterium
AAATATAAATTTAATATATAGTTATATAGAGACAATGGGTATATATAAATGATATTTAGATATACAGCGGAGAGAAAATATGAAAGAATTAATATATAAATTGTTTGTTGCGATATTATGTGTATTGATATTCCTGGGCATGCTTCGAGCTATGAGGCTGTTGTCTGATTTTAATGATTACCAACACATAAAAAGATTGGCGGAGAGAAATATGGGACTTACGGCAGATGGTCCGGAGATCCCTGCTGCATCGGGAAAGGCACCTATTGAAGAAATGCGTACATATCCTGCGACAATTACGGCAGAGGATATGTCTTATATTTATCTTGATGGTATCAGATATGATTTTCCTATAACTCTTGCCAAGCTTCAGGAAAATTTCGATATGAAAACAGGTTACAGTAGTTATTATGAGAAACTCCCTGAGTATTTGGGACATAAGATCCTCCTGAAAAACGGAATTGGAACATATACAATAGAATATATTGCCGATTCAAAGGATTCCATTCCGGAGGAATGTATAGTAACATCAATAAGTACGTACAGATACAATAAAAAATATTTTCCCCAACTTGTAATAGCGGGTATTGATATTTTTGATACCTCTCCAATGACATTTATGTATCTTGCTGACTACGATAAAAACAAGTATCCTAGAACGAGCACTGTTATATATTCCTTAGACAATTATGGCTGTGTTGTATTAGATTTTAATCATTACAATGAGATAAAATATTATAAAAATGATGATCCACGTTTACAGCGAATACTTAAAGCATCTCACCTATATAAGGTAAAAGAAACGCTGCGGCTTCCGGAAGATTATGACCCGGATGTTGTACCTGCCAGCAAAGATGAGATCAGGAAATTTGCCATGGAATATTATTACGATAGATATTATAGTCAATATGGTTACGCAGAAAAAATGCAGAAAACATTTGATAAGTTTTATCTTACTGCTTATGAATTTTTATATTATTACGAAGCAGAATATTATACGATAGAGTCACTTAAAAATATTCAAGATGATGACCTGAAGGATACAGGTTATATACTCATTGATGCATATTGCTATATTGAAGGATATTATAAGCCTGTTAAGACAGAAATGATATTAAAAGAAGGAGAATCTCCCGGCAATGCACTGATTATTTATATAGACCTTTAATGTATGTCATATAAAAAGTTAGATCCCCTTTATCAGATCAATTTTGCTGTTCTGATAAAGGGGATATTTTTTAGTTTTGCAGATATTACTTCTCCGCTGCCTTGACGGGCTTCTTTTCCGAATTGGTCAGCGCATAGGAAAGCATCATTATGCTGTCTCCAAGGTGGACGTTTTCAACCACAACGTCCTTGTGGGAAATTTTTATGTCATAGTGGCTGAAATTCCAGAACGCTTTTATTCCCAGCAGGACAAGCTTGTCCGCAAGCTCCTGAGCCGCTGTCTTTGGTATGCAGAGAATGGCTATCTTTGGATTCTCCCTGGCGAAAAAGCTTTCCATTTCAGAGACTGGCATGATCTCAAGTCCGGAAGCTTTGCCTCCGATCTTTTCCTTGTCAATGTCAAAAATACCGATCAGGTCACAGCCGTATTCGGAAAAATTCATGTGTGCTGCTATAGCGTGTCCCAGATTTCCTGCGCCGATAAGCACAGTCTTATGACCCTGTTTGACACCCAGAATTTTTCCGATCTCCGATTGCAGATCAATAAGGTTATATCCGTATCCCTGCTGACCGAAGCCTCCGAAGCAGTTCAGATCCTGTCTTATCTGGGAAGCGGTAAGGGACATCCTTTCCGCAAGCTCGCCGGAGGAAATTCTGACTGTACCTTGTTTTATAAGTTCTCCTATAAAACGATAATAGCGGGGGAGACGTTTTATTACGGAAGCGGAAATAGCTGTTTTCTTTGTTGTCATCTTTGACATTGTATGACCATCTTTCTGAGGGGATTACTTCATTAACTTTTCAAGTCTCTTGTTGATCTCTATCAGGAATGTTTCGGTATCAACTGTCTGCTTGTTTTCGATAGTGGACAGAGCTGCAAGGTCTCCGGTCATGACGCCTTCCTCAATGGTCTGGATGGTTGCCTTTTCAAGCTTGTCTGCGAAATCCACCAGATCGGGAGTTTTATCAAGCTCGCCCCTTTTGCGGAGAGCTCCTGACCATGCAAAAATAGTTGCAACGCTGTTTGTGGAGGTCTTTTCACCTTTAAGGTGCTTGTAATAGTGTCTCTGAACTGTGCCGTGGGCAGCCTCGTACTCGTAAACTCCGTCGGGGGAAACAAGTACGGAGGTCATCATTGCAAGGCTTCCGTAGGCTGTGGCTACCATGTCGGACATTACATCTCCGTCATAGTTTTTGCAAGCCCAGATGTATCCGCCGTTTGAACGGATAACTCTTGCTACGGCGTCGTCTATAAGGGTGTAGAAATACTCGATGCCGACAGCTTCAAATTTGCTCTTGTACTCGTTTTCGTAGATCTCTGCGAAAATATCCTTGAAGCGGTGGTCATATTTCTTGGAAATAGTGTCCTTTGTAGCAAACCACAGATCCTGTTTAAGGTCAAGAGCGTAGTT
>JAFLUJ010000229.1 GCA_022511485.1 Oscillospiraceae bacterium
TGTCGGAAGTCCTGAGCATGGTCGCCTTTTTGATGATCTCCCAGAGAGCCGGACTTATACCATGCTTATTGGAACTGAACGCCTCATCGTCGTCCATTCTTGACATGGGATCATCCAGCAGGTCAAGGGTCAGGGAATAATAGAGTGTCGCTCCAAGAGCGTAGATGTCCGTCCATGGACCTTGCTTTCCCTTTTTCTGATACTGCTCGATTGGAGCATATCCCTGTTTAAGAATTACCGACAAACTGGAGGACTGCTCCGTGTAAACCTGTCTTGCCGCTCCGAAATCCAGGAGCTTCACAGTGCCGTCATTGCACACCATGATATTATCCGGAGAAATATCCCTGTGGAGAACATTTTTCTTATGCGCTGCAATAAGAGCGTTTGAAACCTCTCCCGCAATATAGACCGCCTGATCCCCGGAAATTTTTCCATGCCGGTCAAGATATGTTTTCAGGGTCATACCTTCCATATAAGCCATTGTAAAATAAACCGTTTCGTTTTCGTAGAAAACATCGGATACGCTTACGATGTTGGGATTATTGTTCAGCTCCGCAACGAGACGAGCCTCACTGTAGAATTTCTCCGCGCCGATACGGAAGCTTTCCCTTGACTGGTCAGACTGAGTGGATACCGTCGTCATATTTTCAGTATCCCGGACAGCCGCACCCATAGGATAATATTCCTTGACAGCCACCTTGTAGCCAAGCTTCATATCATAGGCAAGGTATGTGATTCCGAAGCCTCCCTTACCCAGGACGCGACCTATCATGTATCGTCCTTCGAGTACACTTCCTATGGGAAGCACGGAGCGGTCCTGCTCATATGTACTGCGCTGATAGCCGCACTCAGGACATGGCTCTGTATCAATTTCCGCGAAGCAGCTTTCGCAGAGTGATCTTGATAAAATATTTACCATGAAATGTTTCTCCTTTCGGATAATGTTGGATCAGTTCCTGTATTCGATCTTTACCTTTCGACATTCTGTAAATGCGTCGCTGTCCACATCACAGCCTGACGGGATCGAAGCCTTTTCAAGCTTGGAACAGCCCCAGAAAGCAGCCCACTTTATACTGGTAACACTGTCTGGAATAGTTATCTCTGTAAGACCAGTGCAGTTAGCGAAAGTCATCTGTTCTATACTTGTCACGCTCCGGGGAATAGTTACACTTTTAAGATTTATACACTCTTCAAAAGCATTCTCGTCTATGCTGGTCACACCATAAGGAATATTTATACTTTCAAGACTGTAACAGGAATAGAAAGCACTATATCCTATACTGGTCACACTGCCGGGGATATTAATGCTCGTAAGATCAGTGCACGCCTCAAAAGCGTTCATTCCGATGCTGCTCACTCCGTCGGAGATCGTCACAGCAGTAACTCCGTAGCAGCAAAAGAAAGCATTATCGCCAACAGCGATTACCGGCTTGCCGTCGATCTGAGCCGGGATAGTAACGCTGCTGTCGCTGCCTGTATATCCGGTTATTGTGACACCCTTTTCCGACGTCTCATAAGTAAAGAGCTTTGAATAATCAATATTTTCGGCAGGCTGTTCCGGCTGCTGCGGTTCTTCTCTCTTAGGCTGAGATGTCTGCTCCGGCTTGGATGGTTCTTCCTTCTCCGGTTCAGAAGGCTCACTCTGATCCGGTTTTTCCGGTTCGGATCTGTCCTGCTGGGGTGCTTCTGCTGAGGCGTTTTCGCCTCCTCTTTTTTCGACCTTGACATCGTTGCAGAGGTAAAACGCTAAGCTGTCTGTAATGCAGCCTTCCGGAAGTGATACGCTTTTCAGATTTTTACAGCCGAGAAAAGCATAACTTAATATACTGGTCACACTATCAGGTACAATAACATTCTTTATGAGATTTGAGCTAAAAGCTTTAGATCCAATTGCAATTACCGGCTTGCCGTCTATCTGATCCGGAATTTCAACAGTGCTGCTGCCGCCATTGTATTTGGTTATTTTGATACCGTCTCCGGATTCTTCATAAGAATAATCGCTGCTGCCGGCAGACTGGGAATTTTCCGTTTCCGTAATCTGCTCTGTCACCTCCGAAGAAGTGGTTTCTTCTGTTTCTATAGAAGAATTATCGGAGGATGATGTGCTGACAGCAATTATCAGAACAATTACCGCAACAGCAGCAACAATACCTGGTATGATAAATTTATTCTTTTTCTTTTCAATTACAACGGAAGTATGATCGTTAAGCGCCATTGTCACATTCATGTCAGGATAAGGGCTATCGTTAAGTGCGACTGTCCTGTTCATATCCGGTGCGTTATTATTTAACGCCACTGTGGGATTCATATCAGAAGCAATGTTCTCGTTAAGAGCTACAGTGGGATTCATTGCAGGTGCAGAATTATTGTTAAGTGCTACTGTTACATCCATAGCAGGAGAATCATTCAGTGCAACTGTTGGATTCATTGCAGGAGCAGCATTTTCATTCAGCGCAACCGTCGCGTCCATTGCAGGTGCAACATTTTCATTGAGAGCAACCGTCTCATTCATAGCGGCAGGCTCGGTGTACTCCATTTTTCTGCGGCTGACCGAACCGAAGCTTCTG
>JAFLUJ010000230.1 GCA_022511485.1 Oscillospiraceae bacterium
TTTACAGCGATGACGACTATACCGGCGCTGACAGAAGGCGTCCCGAATTCAACCGTCTGCTGCATGATGCGGAGCAACGCAGATTTGACATTATCCTCTGCAAAACACAGTCACGCTTTACCCGTGAGCTTGAATTAGTCGAAAAGTACATACATGGACTGTTTCCCATATGGGGTATTCGCTTTGTCAGCATTGTAGACAACGCCGATACCGCCAACAAGGGAAACAAAAAATCCCGTCAGATAAACGGACTTGTGAATGAATGGTACTTGGAGGATATGTCGGAAAATATTCGCAGTGTCTTAACAAACAGACGTATCAACGGTTTCCATATCGGAGCATTTGCCCTTTACGGCTATATGAAAGACCCGGATCAGAAAGGACATCTTATCATTGACGAGGAAGCCGCAGCCGTTGTCCGTGAAGTGTTTACCCTTTTCTCACAAGGTTACGGAAAGACTGCTATCGCCCGAATGCTCAACGACAGAGGTATTCCCAATCCGACTGAATATAAGCGTCTGCATGGATTACGCTATAAGCAGCCGAAAATGAAAAACAGCACACTCTGGAAGTATTACGCAATTGCTGATATGCTGGTAAATGAAATTTATATCGGCAACATGGTACAGGGCAAGTACGGAAGCATTTCCTACAAGACCAAGCAGAACAAGCCTCGCCCTAAAAGCGAATGGTACATTGTTGAGGGTACGCATGAACCGATCATTGACCGTGAACTATGGGATAGGGTACAAGCTCTGGTGGCACAGAGAGCAAAGCCCTTCGACACAGGCACTATCGGATTATTTGCAAGAAAAGCCCGTTGTGCAAACTGCGGCTATGTAATGCGTTCCTCAAAAAATCATGGAAATCATTATCTTAAATGTTCAAACCGTCATGTATCAAAGGACGCTTGTATCGGCTCTTTTATCTCTGTTGAAAGATTGGAACAGCTTGTTATAGACGAGCTTAACCGTCTGTCGGCAGAATTCCTTGACAGGGACGAACTTGAACAGAATATAGAGTTCTGCAACAATTTAAACGGTCAGAAAGCACGCCTGCTTTCTGACATAGCGGTCTATCAGAAAAAGATAGAGGAATATTCCAAGGGAATACGGGAGCTTTACATGGACAAGGTCAAGGGCTTGATAACCGAAAGCGACTACATGGAAATGTCAAAGGATTTTGTTGCAGATCGTGACCGTCTTGAGCGTGTCATTGCCGAGGACGAAAAACAGCTTTCCGTACTTGACGAAAAAATAGCGGCAGGAGACAACCGCCGCGAGCTTATCGAGGAATACACAAACCTTGAACATCTTACCAGAGAGATGGTGGAAACGCTTATAGACTACGTTTCCGTGGGCAAAAGAATACCCGGAACGAGGGACGTTCCCATTGAAATTCACTGGAATTTTTGATGTTTTTATACCCAAAAATGTTGTTCCAATGTTATTGCAGAATCCGCTGCCATATCTTCGACAAGATCGGTGATAATGTCACCTTTTGACTGGAAGTACGCCGCTGTAAATGGGACACCGGCTGCAGAAGCAGGATAAATACCTGTAGTATGATCAACATAATACGCATCAAATCCGCTCTTTTTTATCTGTTCAGGTGTAAGATTTCTTGTCAGCTGATAGATAATTGCCGAGATCATTTCCATGTGTGCAAGCTCTTCTGTACCAATATCTGTAAGGAGCCCTTTTACCTGAGTATATGGAGCAGCGTATCTTTGATTCAGATACCTCATAGATGCTGCGAGTTCACCGTCTGGACCTCCGAGCTGGCTCATTATTGCCTGTGCAAGTTTTGGATTAGTGTTTTTAATATTAACAGGATACTGTAATTTCTTTTCGTATGACCACATGATCAGTTAGCACTCCTTTCCCAAGGCCAGGGTGCGTCGACCCAATCGAAACAGTCATTACCCGAAAACTGATTAGCTGTTATCGGACCATATTTGCTGATATAAGATTCATATGCCGACGTTCTCATTTTATTATATTTGTTGAACAGAGCTATAGCCTGTTTATCCCTCGGATGGGTGTCAAGATAAAGGTTCAGCTCATACAGATAGAAATCATACATCTGGATAGCCTGCATAAGATTATTCTCTGCCATTGCTGTTTACCTCCCTGCCGCAAAATGGTAAATCAAGGCTTGGGAACATCGTTCCTCTTTCAAGAGCAACATTTTCAGCATATGGTGTTTCCCATTGCTGGAACGGAACATAACACATTCCTACGGGAGTTTCCGCAGGAAAAGGACTTATGTTCGCAGATTGGTTAATTATATGATTTGTCATATTTACTCCTTTCCAAAGCGTGAAGCTTTTTAGACTCTGCCTTATTTTATGGAATAGTGAGATTATTTGATACTCCTGGTCATGAGCTGAAAAAAATAAAAAATATATTTTTGATGTAAAATGTTTATTTATTGCTTGACAAATTTAAAATAGTATGCTAAAATAATTAAGTAAATTTTTTGCTGGTGTGTTGGAATCGGCAGACGAGGTGGACTCAAAATCCATTGCCAGCGATGGCGTGCGGGTTCAAGTC
>JAFLUJ010000231.1 GCA_022511485.1 Oscillospiraceae bacterium
GAGTCCCTGCGGGCCTCCATTTCCATGATTTCCCATGACATGCGAACGCCCCTTACCTCCGTGATCGGCTATCTGCAGCTGGCGGAGAAGAATTGTAAAGAGGAGGAGAGTCTGCAGGAAATCCGGATCGCTCTGGAGAGGGCAAAGTATTGCAGCCGACTTGTGAACGATCTTTATGAGGTCTCCGTCATCGACCTAGGGACTGATGCTCCTGAGTTTGAAAATGTGAATCTCTGCCAGGTAGTCTGCGAGGAGATATTGGCCGCCCATCCCCAGTTTGAAGATAGGGGAATCATCCCTGTCTTTAAGCAGGCGGATGAGGATATTTGGGTCTGGGCGGACCCCAGGCAGACTACTAGGGTGGTGCAAAATCTGATTTCCAACGCCGTAAAATATTCCGCCGGGAAGGTGGATTTTTCTGTCACACAAGGGAAGAGAGTGTTGTTGAATGTGACAAATGATCTGTGTGGGGAGGTTGATACAGGGAGGATCTTTGACAGATTTTATCAGGGGGATGTTTCCCGAAGCAGAGGAGGATCAGGGCTGGGGCTGTATATCTGCCGCAGATTTGTGGAGAACATGGGAGGAGAAATCTGGGCAGAGTGTGAGGACGGGAAGCTGGCGGTGA
The DNA here is from genome assembly GCA_022511485.1 of Oscillospiraceae bacterium. Classification (GTDB taxonomy): domain Bacteria; phylum Bacillota; class Clostridia; order Oscillospirales; family Ruminococcaceae; genus RGIG8773. The sequence goes on from JAFLUJ010000231.1 coordinate 629, forward strand.
AAGTGGAGTTGGAGTCACGCAGGTAATACTAACGATAGGCAAAGTGAAAAAACCGCAAGAGGTTTTTTATTTACAATTATTTTCATGACTGTTATACTTATAAGCTGAAATTGCTGCATGTCAATGTGCGGTCATATATGGGGAGGATTGAAATGAATAAAAAAACAGTAATACTTATGGGAGTGGGCTTTGTGGTGAGCCTTGTATTGACGATTGTTTTCCGTATCCTCATGGACAATCAGAATTTGGAATATGAGGAAGTGCAGGTGCGGGTCGTCAGTGCGGATGCCGGTACTACAAGAGTGAAAACTCGGTATAGCAGCAGTACAATAACAAATTATACCGTCAGAGTGCGGTACGATGGAGAGACTTACAATCTGGAAAATGTACATAGTCTGTCCGGTTATTCGGAGGGCCGAACGGTCAAGGCTTATCTGTCAAACGGAAAGCTGTACGCAAATGTAGAGGGAGTTAATACCTCCACCCCCGTTGCGTACGCATACTTTGGTTTTATGATCGCTTCCTTTCTTCTTTTGATGGTATTTTTATGCAATACCCCACATTTATTCAAGAAAAAAGAATAAATGGCTGCACAGCAAAAATGGAACCGTGTAAAATTTTATGGACTCAATTAGTAATTGAGCTTATAAAATCTGCAGCTCAACTACCGCTTGCTTTTAAAACATGGCTTTTTTGTTACGCTATAGCTGTAGCGAAAACACAAGAGCTTCCAGGAAGCGGAAAGGATTTGAAATGTTTGATATGGGAAAAGTAGGACAAAAGATCGCACGACTTCGTAAGAGTCACAACATGACACAGTTGGAACTCGCTGATAAAATTGGAATCAGCTTTCAGGCGGTATCCAATTGGGAGCGAGGAGGTTCAATGCCAGATATTTCGAAACTGCCGGAACTGGCATCGCTTTTTGACGTTTCAATTGACGAACTCTTAGGTGAAAAATCGGAGCTTGTTGAAAGGGCTGTAAAGGGAGAAATTCAAGAATACTTGGAACATAACGATATTTCATCTGAAGAGATTTGCAAGGTTGCTCCGATACTTAGACCCGATCAGGTTGATGTGATTTATGAGAGCAAAAAAGGGCATAGTATGCAGGAAATAGAGATGCTGTTACCATTTTTGAGCGAGGATTTGGTGGATCAGCTCGCTTTCAATGTGGTCAAGGAAGGGAAAGAGCATGATTTAGCTATTCTTTTGCCGTTTGTCAGTGAAGATACTGTCAGTGATATTGCTCATAAGATGGTGGCGGACGGTAAAAACATTGCTGTAATTTCCCCGTTTATCGATGAAGACGATATAAGAGAAATCGCTGATAAGCTGTATCAAAAATCCGGCATAGCCGGTTTGAGCGATCTTTTACCATTTATTTGTGAAGAACAACTTGAGCAGATTGCAGAGCAGGCATATGCCAAAGAAGGTCTTTTGAAATTTGAAATGCTTGCGCCTTACTTAGAGGATGATTATCTGAACGCGCTTGCAGAGAAGGCAATTAAAAAAGATGGAATCAAAGCCATCAGTCATATTGCTCCTTTTCTGGACAGTGAGATGCTATCTGAGTTTGTAAAAGAAGAGTACTTATAAAAGTTCAAGTTGCTTTTCATGCTCTTTCGATGTGGAGTGGGTTTGATATTTTACTTTACTTACTTTACTTCACAAAAAATACTATTGACAACACTTCAACGCGCCACTATAATAAAGTACAAATCGAAAGACAATGACGGAGACAGTACTTTTATACCGAAAGTCACAGAGAGCCGCGCAAGCTGAGATGCGGTACGAGTAGTGTAAAAGGAAGATCCCTCCTGAGTGGCAGCACCAAAGCCTTGGGCAAGTAGATGCTGACGGGTTCCTCCCGTGACAGAGGACGCATATGTTGGTATGTCGTAAACGGGAT
>JAFLUJ010000232.1 GCA_022511485.1 Oscillospiraceae bacterium
GGTCAGGTTGGGAATTATCACACAGACACAGGAAGAAACGATCTTTCCATCTGCTTCATTGACAATAAGGTGATGATTTTCGTCCTGTATGATCTGATCCCATGTTGACATCAAATGTTCCGACATTTCCGGAACTGACTTTTCATGGAGATACAGATACAGTTCCAATATTTCTTTCAGATCATCCTGTTTTGCTTCCCGAACCATATTCTATACCTCCATTTATCGCCGCTTAACCATTAACTATAAATCATTGTCCATCAAACCGGGTTTTTATTTGCGGATCGTAAAATGGACAATCAAATTCAGCCATAATATCAATTATTTTATTCAGTTCAGTCATAAGCATACTCCAGCCGCAATCAAACAAAACGCTCTGTTCGGTTGTTGATACAGTGAAAGACCCATTACTGCTTTCATAATTCCTTTCGTCAAGCTTATCATAATCAGCAAAGACCTCACTCACTCTGCCGAGTATACGGTCTGTTGGCAGTGTTGATAATCCATCAATAATTTTTTCGTCACAGCAAGCTTCTTCGTATACCTTTTGATTATCAAGATACACCCCATCTTCATATTTCCAGAACGCTAAATGTCTGCCCATTTCAAATCCCCCTATAAATTCAGACTTTCAGTTATTTAATATTACCACACCCAGACCCAAAAGTCAATATTAAGCTTTCAACTAAAAATTAATATTTTATACACACAATCGTCTTATATTCTCCCCTGACGTATGCTAATATTTAAGCAGTATATTTTACCGAAAGGACACATTCACTATGAAAAAAATCATATCTTCAATTTGCGCCGCCGCAGTGGCAGCATCCCTATTAACAGGCTGCGGAAATAACAGCGCACCATCCTCCCCTGATATTCAGGAGGAAGAAACAGCTGCGGAAACAATATCTTTAACCTCCGAAAAACATTACAAGCTTTCCAATCCCAATGCCGACGAGGTAACTCAAAAGGTGTACGACTACATCTGCGAAAATTTTGAAAAGAACATCATATCCTGTCAGCAGGAATCCACATGGATGGGCTCTCCCAATTATGAAATGGATATAATCCATACCTCTACAGGAAAGCTTCCTGCAATGCGCGGTCTTGACTACATGAACGGAGACTTCAAGGGCGTAAATAAACGTTCAATCGAATGGTGGGAGCAGGGCGGACTTGTTACGATCTGCTGGCATACCGGAATAAACGGCAAGGGCTATCAGGAATCTCTGGACGATGTCCCCGACTTTGACAAGCTCCTCACCGAGGGAACAGACGAATACAATGCCATGATAGCCAACTGGGACAAGGCTGCAAACGCTCTTGCAGAGCTCAGGGACGCAGGAGTACCCGTCCTCTGGAGACCCTTCCACGAATTTGACGGAAAATGGTTCTGGTGGGGCAAGGGCGGCAGCGAGAATTTCATCAAGCTCTGGCAGATGATGTACGACCGCTACACAAACGAATTCGGACTTACAAACCTTATATGGGTTCTTGGATACTCCGGAGAAGTAAAAGACGGCTGGTACGTGGGAGACGACTACTGTGACGTTATCGGTTCAGATACCTATGACAACTCCACACACATCAAGGCATGGAACAAGCTCCAGGCTATCAACACCTCCGGAAAGCCGCTGGCATTTCACGAATGCGGAAACGTCCCCTCTGTTGCTGATTTTGAAAAGGACGGCTGCATCTGGTCATGGTTCATGATCTGGCACACTGACTTTATCGTCGCCAACGATAAGACAAATCTTTCAGAGGTATACAACAGCGACAAGGTAATTACACTGGATGAGCTGCCTGCATTCAAATAATATCCCCAATGTTACATCCTGTTGCGCCTATGTTACAAAACTGTGGTAGACATATTCGCTGAAATATCGTATTATTTTCTTATAATACAAAAAGGAGATGATCCATAATATGGGGTTCGGTGAAAAATTGTCAATGCTCAGAAAGTCAAACGGCTATACACAGGAGGACCTTGCCGAAAAGCTGGGAGTGTCCAGACAGGCAGTAGCCCGGTGGGAAGCGGAGGAAACCACTCCGGACATAAACACCCTTCTTGGGATATGCGAGGTGTTCAATGTCTCAGCGGATTACATGATACACAGTGACTACGAAAGCGACGAGGACATTCCCGCAGTAAAGGAAAAGAGCGGAGAAGTAAAAGCCGTATCTGAAAAGGGCAGGCAGAATATGCTGATCGCTGCCATCTGCTTTGCATTTTCCACACTATGCTCAATAATCGGACTTGGCATAATGGCGACAAGCAACAGCATTCCATTTGTTCCGCCCATACAGCTGATTATGTCTGAATTATCTGTAGCGCTTATGATGATAGCGTCTGTGATCTGCTTTGTAAAATACTTTAAGAAGCAATAGTTACAATAAAAGGACTTCCATACCAACCACGATATGAAAGTCCTTTTGATTTTATTCACCAAGAAACATGACAGTACAAAGCCCCTTGCGCTGCTCCTCTGTGGGGAGCTTCAATACACCCTTGTCAAGAAGAT
>JAFLUJ010000233.1 GCA_022511485.1 Oscillospiraceae bacterium
CGATGAGATCGAGGCTAAGATCACTGAGATCGACGTGGAGGGTAAGAGGATCAGCCTTTCTATCAGAGCTCTTTTAGAGGATGCTCCCGAGGATGCAGGCGAGGCTTCCGACGCAGAATAATTTAATTGTAAAGCATTAAAAACCCGGAGATCACCAGATCTCCGGTTTTTTTAGACAGGATAACTCCATAATATTTTTATTTGGCACGTTCCATTATGGGTAGGTCTCCGGCAATATAAATATGCTCATATCCGTCAAAGAAGCCATCTGAATTACGAGCAGCTTTATAAGCTGCTATGACCTCGGCAGAAAAAGTTTCTCCGGACTGGTCGTGAAAAGGCTGTCCCCAGATGAACAATCCGCCATTTCCGCCAAACAGCATATCAAATGCTTCACTGGCACCTCCGGAAGTTTGCAGATCCCGGGAATAAGGGTCAATTTCTATTTCTGGCAGATACCATTTGGGAGAGTCAGTCCTTCTGAACAATATACCATCCTGTTCATAATAGACCTCATCTATGTATTTTTGACGGTATTCTTCCAGCAGTATACCTGCTATATGATCTTCCTCCGGCTCAAATGTGATCTTCAACTTGTAAGGAAGAAATATATCTTCAAAAAACTCGTGCATTTCATCAATGCTCATGTTAAGATCGGTTTCCATGTAATCGAAACCGTTTACTTCTATTGTAAGGGGATATTCGGGCACATTTCCGCCGTTAAGTATTCTGTTAAGCTTTTCGGAATTAAGTACAAGGACATTGTATAAAAGAGTGGCTTCATTTTCAAAATACGTTTTTTGTTCGTATCCGTCAAGCTGCCATATGCCTTCATTTGATTTTTTCAGCGTAATATAAACGTGTTTAGGGTCATCCAACGATTGACCGTATGCAACTATCTCTGCAGAGTTTTCATCATGAGAAAGAATAGTTATTTCGTCATTGTGGACTTGTGTGAGTACACCCATATAACACCATTTCATGCACAGAACTCCGTCAATGGTTTTGTAGTTAGGTTGATTGTCATAGTTTGCAGGAGTAAAAAGCTCTTCATGTATTTCTTCATCGGACATATAGTTATTGGTTATCAGTCCACGTATATGGTCATAAAGCTCCTCCTCGGTCGAGGCAAATTCAGGATTGACAGGATAAAATTCGTATTCCAGCTCCTCATTTTTTTCAACGGGATTTTCCGTATCAACAAAATTAGTAAAATATTTTGATTTTTCATAAAATCCGGTGGGATTGGCATAAAGAAACGTGGTGGCATCTTCAATATCTCCCACTGCTTCGGAAAGCTCTCTATAAAGTGCATCGTCCGGCTTTTGTACATCGGAAAACGGGTCGTACACTGCAAGCATTATCTTGGGAGCAGGTTCTTCTTCCATCGGTTCGGGGACAAAGAGATTTTCTTTTGTAAGGGATTCTGTCAGGGTAAGCGGAGTAGTGGCAGTAATGTGCTCGGGAGTGTTCTCCTCGATCATACATGATGAAAGGACGAGGCAGAAGGTTGCCGCCATTGCTGTCAGCCTGGAAATATTTTTTGTAAGCTTCATATGAACTTGCTCCTTTTGACCGGATTTATACAATATTATATAAAGATTGCCTAAATCTATTATACCATTGCGCATATGGCAATACAAGGAACAATTCGGTTACAATCGGTTACAGTTTGGAAACAACAAAATATTAACATGTGAAATTACTGTAGTATAGTTCATTTCAGGTATTGATTTTTTCCAAAATAAATGGTATAATATTAACAAATATCTGGAAATGAGGTCTTGCTGTTGAATATTCTTAATAAGCTTGAACGCAAATTCGGACGGTACTATATAAGTAACCTTATGCTGTATATCGTTATAGGTACGGGAATAGTCTTCGCTTTTCAGTATCTTTTTATAGATATTCCCCTGTGGAGCTTTCTTTCCTTTGACAGGGACGCCATTTTCCGCGGTCAGATATGGAGGCTCGTCAGCTTTGTTTTTATTCCCGAAGCCGGTAATCCAATAAGTATGCTGTTCTGGCTGTACCTGTACTGGCTTTTCGGTTCAAGCCTTGAAAGCTATTGGGGAAGCTTCCGTTTTAACGTTTATTATTTTTCCGGTGCGATCTTTGCTGCCATAGCCGGACTGATAACAGGATACGCCACAAATCATTATCTGAATCTTTCTCTGTTCCTGGCGATCGCTATTCTCAACCCGAATATGCAGCTTCTGCTGTTCTTTTTCATCCCGGTAAAAATGAAATGGCTTGCCTGGGTATATGTTGCTATATTGGTATATGATTTTATCCCCGTTTCGGCAATAGTAACTTTGATCGAAAATAAGCTGCCATTCTCTTATTTTATACAGATAATGAACGGCTACTGGAGCGTCCGTATCCTGATAGTAATTTCCCTGCTTAATATTGCGCTGTTCTTCGGAGGGGATTTCTACCGGAAAATACGTGACAAGTTCAAGTATCATAAGGTCCGGAAAAATTTCAAGAACAATATTAAAATGACCACATATAA
>JAFLUJ010000234.1 GCA_022511485.1 Oscillospiraceae bacterium
GCTGGTCCCTGCGGCTAAAATAGGTCATGTGGGAATTTTCCGTGACCCCGAAACAAAAAATGCGGTGGACTACTACTGCAAGCTTCCCTTTGACATTGCTGAGCGTGAGGTCATCATTACCGACATAATGCTTGCAACAGGCGGTACGGCTGTCAAGACTATTGAGATTGTTAAAAATGCAGGGGCAAAGAACATCAAGATCATGTGTATTGTGGCTTGTCCCGATGGTATTGAGGCTGTCCACAAGGCTTATCCGGATGTTGAGATCTACTGTGGTGCGATCGACGAGGGTCTGAACGATCGTCTCTACATCGTTCCCGGTATGGGCGACGCAGGTGACAGGATCTTCGGTACAAAGTGATCAGGTCTGACTGGAATATTTATCCTTATGCAGATATATATACTGCCCGCTGCAGCAAACTTATGCAATAGTTTGCTGTGCCGCCTTCGGCGGCTGAAAATCATAGATTTTAGCGGGCAGTATGAACGGTGGCTCTGCGGCTGCGCCGCACCTCTGAGCTTGGCTCAGAGGTATTGCAAATCATTCATAATTTGCAATAGAGCCTGGTATAATTAAATATTGAGAACTTCTGAAAGGAGCTGCTTTTATGTGCGGAATAGTTGGATTTGTAGGAAAACAAGCCTGCACCGGCATTTTGGTAAACGCTCTTAAAAAGCTTGAATATCGTGGATATGACTCCGCCGGAATTGCCATTTTTGAAGGAGAACGGATCAAGACGGTCAAGGCAAAGGGCAAGATCAGCGAGGGTCTTGAGGCAAAGCTGAAAACCGAGCCGGTATTTCACGCTGCCTGCGGTATAGGTCATACGAGATGGGCGACACACGGCGAGCCTTCGGATGTTAATTCACACCCTATCGGAAACGGCAGGGTGTCAATAGTTCATAATGGTATTATTGAAAACTATCGTGAGATAAAGGCTTTCCTCACAAGCAAGGGCTACGGTTTTGAAAGCGAGACTGATACCGAAACAGTTGCAAAGCTTCTGGACTACTATTATGAGGGTGACCCGGTCGTTGCTATCGAAAAGGCATTAGAGGATATTCAGGGCGCTTACGCTCTGGGTATTATTTTCAGGGAGCATAAAAACAAGATATACGCTGTCCGGAAGGACAGTCCCCTTATTGTTGGAAAGGGTGAAGGGGAAAGCTATATCGCCTCCGACGTTACGGCAATACTGGAGCATACACGTGAGTACTACTGTCTGGAAAGGGGCGAGATCGCCATTCTGGACGAAAATGGCATCCGCTTCACAGATATGCATGGCGAACCTGTTGAAAAGGAGCTCCAGACTGCTACATGGGACGTTGAATCCGCACAGAAGGGCGGCTATGAGCATTTCATGCTGAAAGAGATACATGAGCAGCCCGAAGCGGTAAAGAATACTATCTCTCCCAGAGTTAAAGACGGTCTGCCGGATTTCAGCGAGTGCGGTCTTACAGCGGAGAGGCTTCGTGATTATAAGCATATTTTCATTGTGGGCTGCGGTTCGGCGATGCACTCCGGAATGGTTGGAAAGTATCTTATTGAAGATCTGGCGAGAACTCCGGTCATTGTGGATATTGCTTCTGAGTTCCGTTACAGGAATCCGCTGGTTTCCTCCGGGGACTTGGTTGTAATTGTTTCTCAGTCCGGAGAGACTGCGGACACTCTTGAAGCATTGAAGCTCTCCAGAAACAAGGGTGCGGACACTCTTGCAGTAGTAAACGTAGTGGGATCTTCCATTGCCCGCGAGGCTGATATGGTCATCTACACAAATGCAGGTCCGGAAATTTCGGTATGCTCCACAAAGGCGTATGCGGTTCAGGTCGCTTTTATGTATCTGCTGGCTTTTGAGGTGGCACACGCAAGAGGAAAGATAGACGACACTGAGTGCAGACAGCTTACGGCTGGTCTGCTTGAAGTCCCTGAAAAGATACAGAAATGTCTTGAAGATATGTCAGAATATCAGTATGTGGCATCCAAGATATTCAATGCGGACAGTCTGCTTTACATCGGAAGAGGTCTTGACAATGCTCTCAGCATGGAGGGTTCTCTGAAGCTTAAAGAGATCTCCTACATTCACAGTGAGGCATATGCGGCGGGAGAGCTTAAGCACGGAACTATCTCCCTTATTGAGGAGGGTACTCCGGTAATTGTGGCGGCTACTCAGTCATCCCTGTTTGAAAAGACACTGTCAAATGTCCGGTCGGTGAAAAGCCGGGGGGCAAAGGTGGTAATGATCTGCCGTGAGACCGATGATATAGATGCAAACTGCGCTGATTACAAGGTGGGACTTCCCGATGCGGATGATCTTTTCCTGCCGCTTATATCTGTAGTTGCGATGCAGCTCATCGCTTATTACACTGCTGTACAGCGGGGCTGCGATGTTGATAAGCCAAGGAATCTGGCGAAGTCGGTAACGGTTGAGTAATCACAGCAAGGTGATCAATAATGGGATTCCAAAGGGGCTTCGCTCCTTTGGCGGAGTCCAGAGGCAGA
>JAFLUJ010000235.1 GCA_022511485.1 Oscillospiraceae bacterium
CAATAAATGATAGGATATACCCGTTTACCCCCATGTCAAATACTGCAAGAAAGATAATATTGCATATCAGCATAGCAAGGGTAGCGAGGATACCGTCCAGAGCGAAAAGCTTCACATATCCCTTGGCTCTGACAAAGTTTGAGGCTATCTGACGGAAAGCCGAGAAGTAGCAGTAAACGAACAGCAGAAAGGAATAATCCCTGTATATGCTTGTAAGATTGAGCAGGGGAGACAGCAGGGCAAGTCCTGTCAGACCAATGACTGTAGAGCATATAGCAACGGTGAAGATTTTTCGGCTGTCGTATTTTTTTTCCATGCCGAAGCGGATGACAGCGTCCGCCATGCTCATGGTGACGATAGGGTATAGCACGTTGACTGCCTGATACAGAAGATCGGCTGTACCATACTGCTCCGTGGTCATGCAGCCTGTGTAGAAGCGGGTCAGGAAAAAGCTCAGCAGCTTTGTTCCGAAAGTGCCTATGGCAAAAATCAGAGTGTTCCCCGCAAGTTTTTTGTATTTATCCATAAAAAGATACTCCAGTATGTAACGGGACGGCTCGTCCCGGCTAAATTACAGGTCAATATATTTTTTCTGTTCTCTGTTAAGGATCTCCATTGCAATACGAACCAGAGCTACTCCTCCCAGAGAGACAGCTGCAAGCCACAAAGCACGCCAGATATTTTTCACGACTATTCCTCCTTGAAAAAATATGATATTATATTTAGTATACCACATTTTTTTCCGGAATGGAATAGATTTTGAAAAAAATACATGGTTAAGGTTGTAAATCATAATTTAGCGGATAGGGGGCAACCATTGGTTGCGAAAAAATTTTTCTGCAAAAAGTAAAAATGTAAACCGGAATTGCTTGCACAAGCATAATATATGTGATATAATATTGATAATGAAAATATACGAAAGGACAGATACAAATGAATGTTGAGATCGCTAACCGCCTGCAGCAGCTAAGAAAGAAAAATAATCTGTCGCAGGAGGAGCTTGCCGAAAAGATAGGAATATCACGTCAGGCTGTTTCAAAATGGGAACGTGCCGAGGCTTCTCCGGATACAGATAACCTTATATTACTCTCAAAGCTTTATAAAGTCTCCCTTGACGAGCTGCTCAAAACCGAAAGTGAACCTCTGGAAGCAGTATCGCTGAAAAAGGAGGACTACGGTTATACCGATGAGCCTGTCAGAGAGAAGCTTCCCGACAGCTATACCGACGAGGAGATCTATCCCGGAAGAGAGCAGGATAATTCAATTCCCAAGGGAGCTCCCTTTGATACAGACCGGGTTGACAGCGGACAGTCCGACCTTAACGAAAAAATAGGCAAGGCAGGACGTGCCATAGGAGACGTCATAAACGCCGCGGGACAAAAAATAAATCAGGAATTTACTCCTGAAAAGAAAAAGGATTTTGAAAGCCGCGTAGAAAAGGGCATGGAAAAACTGGGAGAAAAATTTGACCGACTGGGACAGAAAATAGACGGCATGACAGGCAGCGGAAGCTCTCAGAGCTACAGCTATAAACACCGGAAGCGGGAGAAGAAAACAGGAGAGCGTCCTGCTCCAACACTGTTTGACAAGCTGTTTCCTTTTGTAATAGTATTTGGATTTCTGGCAGCTGCAGGTCTTGACCTTGCTCATCCCGGCTGGATACTTTTCCTGCTGATACCATTTTATTATACAACCAAGACTGCTGTAAAAAATCATAACCTTATGCAGTTCTGCTATCCGCTGCTGTGTGTTATTATCTATTTCGGAGGGGCAGGATTTTTCGACCTGTTCAGAATGTATCGTTTAAGTAATTACTGGTATGAGATCATGTGGCTGCTGTTTTTGACGATACCTCTTTATTATACAGGAATTGCTGCTCTGAAAAAGAGGAATCCGCTGATCTTCTGCTATCCTGTGCTTTGTGTGATCGTCTATCTTGGCGTAGGACTTGTTCTTGAACATCTGGCACGATGGTTCGGAAACCTCTGGTGGAGCGCTGCATGGGCGCCTCTGGGACTTTCCATACCGGTCTATTACATTGTGATAACTCACTTCCGGAATAAAAAGAATAGTTGACTTTTACCCCCGAAGATCAAGGCTTCGGGGGAATTTTTTGATAGTGAGAGATGGGATATTATGTCAGTATTTATTTATTTCCGACCGTTGACATTAAGAAAAAAAAATGGTAAAATATAATTGTATAACAACATGGAAAAAACGATCTGAAAGGAGGAACGATATGCGCCTTAAAAACTTAGTTTGCGTTTTTCTGTCTGCCTGCGTAATATTGCTTTCCTCCTGTAATGACAGCAGCGGAAATATCCCCTCTGCGGAAGATCAGGTGATCTCTGACAGCGGTGAGACAACAGAATCAAGCGATACCGCTGAACTTCCGTCCGATGAAACGGAAGATGTCGCAGATACAGAAATTCCCCCGGAAATGACAGAGGAAGATA
>JAFLUJ010000236.1 GCA_022511485.1 Oscillospiraceae bacterium
TCATCTGGTAGAGCGCCACCTTGCCAAGGTGGAGGTAGCGGGTTCGAGCCCCGTAATCCGCTCCAATTTTTTCATTATCATTCGCTCCAATAGTAAAAACGTCGAGGCAATAGCCCCGACGTTTTTATTTTTCAAAAGTCCCTTGACATAAAACTAATATTACTGTATAATACAATTAAAGTCAGAGGAACTATGTAACTATACTATATTAAAAAGGAGGAGTACATCTATGAAAAAGGTCATTTACATATGCTCGTTCCTGTGCGGGATAACCGCTTTTCTCTTGTTCATCTTTGGGATAAGAGCTATTACAGGATACAGATATTATATCGGACTGCGCATATTTTACATGGCGTCCAGCGGGGCGATCACCGGAGTTATTGGAAATCTCCTTGGGCTTGCAGTTAGCTGCTTAGGATTCGGAGCCCTTGCTGTGTATGGATTTATGAGCTCTCAGAAGGCAAAGAAAAACAGCTTTATTTACGGATTGATAATGACCGGGATATGCTTCGCTTCCTTAGTATCAGCATTTGTCACCAGGACAGCTAATCTGGGCGATCTTTATTTTGCCGCGCTTCCTGCCATCTATACATTTGCTGTTCTTAAATCTGCGTGATATAATTGATGATCGGTAATAAAGGGACTGTTGCAGCATTTCAGTGCGACAGTCCCTTGCGTTTTCTTTATTTTAAAAACTCCCACTCGTCGAAATCTAATTCCCCGGACATTACAAAAAATATATCGTGAACATCACTTATATTTACGTTTTCATAAACGGCTGTCCAGTCCGAACAGTCAAAGGAGATCACCGCAGCCGCTCCGCTGCTGAAGCTGTCGATACGAAGCTCAATGCTGCCTTTTCCTTTTACCTTTACGGCAAGAGCTTCACTGCCATCTGAAAAGTCAACTCCCTTTACACCGATGACGTTTTTCCCGGAGCATTTTACGGATATGATCCCGTCTTCATCTGTGTATTCGCAGTCGGTAAGATAAACATTTTCCGCCTGATTCACCTGATATGGGTCAGGATTTTTTATCTGTGCAGTTCCATTTGGTGATGCACTGCATCTTCCGATAATAACATTTTCCTCGTCAACAACTGCTTCATATGAGCAGAGACTTCTGAATCCCTTTGTTATTCCCCGGGCTTTCTGCAAAATCAGTGTGTGGAAAAACAGATAATATTTTCCGTCAAACTTTTCAAGATGTGAATGATTGTTGCTGTATTCCATACCAAGCTCTCCGGGATTTTTCAGATAATAGTTCCGGTATTCCCAACTATCGGTATCAAGGGGAGTTTTGCTTGTCATGTAACACATTGAACAGGCGGAGGGGGCTTCTGTACCGCTTGTTCTGTCCCATTCAAGACGTGTTTCCCAGGAGGAATTATAAGTATAAACGTAAGTACCTCCGATATAATTCAGCTCGCTTGCTTCAAAAAAATAGGGAGCAGGTATTTCGGAAAATTCACTGTCAATGGAGATCATATCCTTGCCGAGTCGGCATATTCTTGCAGATCCGGGCATATATTTCGTACCGTCGCTGGCTGTTCCGCCTCCGAAGGACAGCCAGCCAACTCCGTCATCGTCAATGCACACTCCCGGGTCGAATGGATTGGGACAACCTTCAAGTCCTTTCATCCCCGCTGAGATAAGAGGCTTACCCAAAGGATCTGACCATGGACCGGTCGGGTCTGTGGCTGTGAGAACTCCCACTCCTGCGCCGCTGTTTGAAAAATACAGATAGAAGTGAGTAAGACCGTCCTCCTCTGTTCGGGAAACAACCGACGGCGCCCAGCTTGCAAATATCCACGGGGCGATCTCCGCAGTGTTTATTTCTCCCTCGTATCGCCAATTTGCCATGTCGTCTGTGGAGATGATAACAAAGGATTTGATACATTCGTAGGTATTATCCGAATCTCCTTTTTCAATGTATTGCTGATTGTCATTTGTTCCGAAAACGTAAAGTCTGCCGTTATATTCTACCGAGGTTGGATCGGCACAGAAAATATTTGTGATAAGCGGATTATTCTGCTGATTCTCCGCCTTAAAGAGAATGTCAGGAGAATAGTTTCCGAAGTCTGCTGTTTTTCCGGTACTTTTTACAGCATCACTGGATACGGACAGGCTTATATTTTCCGGAGAAAAACCTTCGGCGGCAGTTTCCGCGGCAGTATCGGGAGAACTATCATTTGCGGAAGCTGCGCAGGATGTCATTATCGCAGCAGATACGATTATGGAAGCTATTTTTATTACCAGATTATTTTTCATATAGGACACTCCTTTTTATGATGTCTTTTTTCATATTATAGCACAACTTATATCATGTTTCAATAGTAATATAAATCATAATTTAGCGGCGCAGCGCTTTTCGATTTTCGCTTTGCGAAAATCGTCTGGCTGGTCCAGCGCAGCCCC
>JAFLUJ010000237.1 GCA_022511485.1 Oscillospiraceae bacterium
CTCAACAGACAGTGGGTGCAGGAATTCGTCATTTCCTTCCCCATTTTTAAACCACATTACGTCCTCGTTTCTGCCAAGAATATTCTTTATTTTTGTAAATGGGAAGTGGCTGTCAAATGGCATTTTTTCAACGCTGTCGGAAATCTTGTAACGTATAAGCGGCTGCACAAAATTGTACAGACAGGTCAAATAAATGCCTTCCTCTCCAATCTCAATGTAGTTCATATCGTCAAACAGATACATACCATCGCTGCTGTCGTCCTCAACCCCAATAGCAATGGATTCACTTGCACCGTAAAAATTGATTATCTTACATCTGAAACGTTTTTTGAAATAATTTCTTAAACCCTCGCTCAATGGTTCTCCGCAGGTAATGACCCGACTAAGATCAAATCTGCATCCGGAGGACTGTAAAAGCATTTTAATTGCTGTAGGATAACCAATGATGATGTCAGGTCTGAAGCTTTCGATCTTTGAGATAAGTTCTCCAAGCGGCATCTGAACATCAAGTACCAGCTTTTCAAATCCCAGATCGTCAAGTCCGTCACCAACAGCCATAGCTCCCGCATAGCGTCCGTCCGCAGCAGCAATGTAAAGGATTTTCGGCTTTGACATTTTAAACCTGAGTATTTGGAACATAGACATATCCCATAAAGCCGCCCTGATTATTCCGATGAGCATTGTATCCCAGGCGTTATTGTCATAAAGGAAATATCCCGGGTCGCCTGTACTGCCGGAGGAATGTACCATATGATACTTTTCTCCTAATGATTTCTCACCAAGATCATTTTCAGTATCGAACCGGCGAAGCTTTTCCTGAGTAATATCCTTTACAGTAATTATGCGATCAAAATTGTCAAGCAGGGTATTTTTATCAATAGTGGGAAAATTCTCAATCGGAACAGAAGAAATTTCCGACTGTTTATCCCTGCCTCTTTAAATACTTTATGATAGTATGGGGAGTGTTTGTATGCAAACAGCAGCATTTCTCTAAGCTTCTTCTGCTGTCTGCTCTTAATAACTTTCCGGGGTAATTTCATATTCAGCTTAGCAGCGTTTAACTTGAAAACTAACTCTGTAAATGTCATATAAATACTTCCTATCTGTTAATCATTGATATTGAACGTATATTTTTTATCGTACTTCTCCCTATGGCAGTAAACCGCTTCTCCTGTGGACTGATTGAAAACCGCACTCCATTCTGTAGTTTCTCCGTCATTGTAATTGTGCTTTGAAACTCTGTCAAGAGCCTCCATTACCTCGTCCGATGTAAAGCTGTCCTTTTCTGAAAGAGTTTCCATAAGAATATCATAACGCTCATGAGACTGTTTGGTACCTACCCCGTTTTTGTCACCCTCTGCAAAATAGAAGTTGGTGACAACAGGTGTTTCTGTGACTATCATTTCACCGCCCAGATATTCAACAGCAACACACTTTCCGTTTGCGTCAGCAACTGCAAAATGTACCGTCATACCCTTTGAAGCGTGCATATCGTACTGTTCAAGGAG
Source organism: Oscillospiraceae bacterium (assembly GCA_022511485.1). Classification (GTDB taxonomy): domain Bacteria; phylum Bacillota; class Clostridia; order Oscillospirales; family Ruminococcaceae; genus RGIG8773. Next base: position 1,509 of record JAFLUJ010000237.1, read on the forward strand.
CTTAACAGCTTCGTCAACATCGGAAGCTTTATCAAGAAGCAGCCGGACCGCAGTAGTTGTTGTAATATCCGGCTTGCTGGTTTTCTGATTAACGCTTTCGTTGTCCTGCACCATGTTTACAGACACACACAATCCCTTTTCGTTCATGCCGTCAATAGGAGCATATATTGCAGCCATTGTAAGCACTTCGTCACTTAAAGCATTTGAACCCAGTCCTATGAAATCGGTGTTTACTGTGCAGATCGAGGAATATCCGCTGTCGGGGTGAGTGGTAACGATCAGCGCATTGCAGTTATACCAGTCAAAATTTCTTCCGAAATAATAACCGTCCTCTCCCTTTGCGGAAAATGACGAACAGCCAAAATTATCTCCTAAAAATCCCGAAACAACATCGCCTATCAGATTTTTTGCAAGGAAAGCGATTACTCCGTTATCGCTTTCCGCACCGCCCTCTGATAGAAATTGCTCAAATTTGTAATCTCCGCTAAAGCTGACAGAGGACAGCCCCCTTTCAAATTCGATAATTTCGCAATTTTTATTCTTTGGCACTCCTGACACTTCCTGTATCTTCGACACGATCTGTTCAGTCTGAACGTCCTGAATTACATTCTCATCACTTGTAACTGTATTTCCGCAGGAAGTGAGAGTAAGGACAAGAGCCGCTGCAATAGCCATTTTTTTCATAAACATCACCTATTCAAAAGTAAATTCAACTGTTACGCTGCCGGAATCAACAGCTTTTTCAAGTCCAGAGGGATCATCAATATATCCAAGCCTTGTATAGCTGTAAGGAGTGCTGAAACTGTCGTAGAAAAGCACCACGCAGCTGCTGCCATACAGCATAAGCTCGCCTTTTTTGATAGAACCGACTTTCTCGCTTGC
>JAFLUJ010000172.1 GCA_022511485.1 Oscillospiraceae bacterium
GCGCGGGGCTGCGCTGGACCAGCCAGACGATTTTCGCAAAGCGAAAATCGAAAAGTGCTGCGCCGCTAAATTATGATTTATTTTCCGAGCTTATAGGCAAGTGCGTGGACTGCCAGCAGATAGCCGTCCTTGCCGAAACCGAAAAGGCTTCCGGAGCACACCGGAGCGATCACCGAATTATGACGGAACTCTTCCCTGTTACAGATGTTTGATATATGCACTTCAATGACCGGTATCTTTATTGCAGCGATGGCGTCCCGTATCGCATAGCTGTAATGAGTGTATGCTCCTGCGTTAAGGATAACTCCGCATTTATCAAGACGGGCTGCATGGAGCTTATCTATGATCTCTCCCTCATGGTTGGACTGAAACACCTCGCAGCTGTCAAATCCCAGCTCTGCCGCCTTGGCTCTGATCTCTGCACAGATGCTTTCATAGCTGTCCGAGCCGTATGTGCCCGGTTCACGTTCGCCGAGAAGATTAAGGTTAGGTCCGTTGATAACAAGCAAATTTTTCATTTTCTTTGTTCCTTTCAAAGATTTTATTCATGGCAAACAATAAGATAATATTATTATAATACAAAATTTTCTGTTTGTCAAATAAAGGGTACAGGCTGTAAAATATCACCAGATGCTGCGGTATGACCCGATTTTCGGAAAACATCCCATCTAATATTTTAATATTATTTTTGAATTTGACAAATATTTCTGTAAAAATGTGCCATAATAATACTGATTCGGGCGGCGTCCTGTTATATATCCGGGCGACCCTTGCGTGGTATTGCCCATAAATGAAAGGAATAAAAAATATGTATAATCCGGACAGCTTTACAAAAAAAGCGGCAGGCGTGATAAACAAGGCATTTCTCAATGCGGGACATCTTGGACACACCTATATGGGAAGCGAGCATCTTCTCCTTGCACTTGCGGGAGAGCCGGGAAGCGCTTCGGCGGGAATTTTCAAGGCCTGCGGCATAAAGGAAGAAAACATTCTCATGCGCATAAATATGCTTGTAGGCAGAGGAGAGCCCTGCATAACGCCACGGGAGGCGATAACTCCGTCGGTGAAAAGGATAATCGAAAACGCTGTTATAATATCCTCGGAAAGCGGAAGCAGGCTTGCCGGTACAGAGCATCTCCTTCTTGCACTTCTGCGGGAACGCAGCTGCACGGCGGTAAGGATAATCGAAGATATAGGAGGAAATGTAGCGGGACTTTCCAATGCCTGCGCGGCTTCCACAATGGAGCTCCACAGTACGAAAGCTCCCACCCTTATGAAATATGGCAGAGACCTCACACGTGCGGCAAGGGAAAAAAAATTCGATCCGGTTCTCTGCCGTGACCGCGAAATAGAACGTACCTTGCAGATACTTTCCCGGCGCACAAAAAACAATCCCTGCCTTGTGGGAGAAGCAGGAGTTGGAAAAACTGCCATAGCCGAGGGCATCGCGGTAATGATCGCGGAGGGTAACGTCCCGGAAAATATACGGGGGAAGCAGCTTGTGTCCCTTAGTCTGACGTCCATGCTTGCGGGTGCGAAGTACCGGGGAGATTTCGAGGAGCGCATAAAGCAGTGCATTGACGAGGTAGCTGCGGCGGGAAACATCATCCTTTTCATAGACGAGCTTCACACCATTGTGGGAGCCGGAGCTGCCGAGGGAGCGATAGACGCAGCCAATATCCTTAAACCACGTCTTGCAAGAGGCGAGCTTCAGATGATCGGAGCTACAACTACCGAGGAGTACAGAAAGTTCATTGAAAAAGACAGCGCTCTTGAACGCCGTTTCCAGCAGGTGTTTATAAAAGAGCCTGACGAAACAGAGGCTTTGCAGATAATAAACGGACTTAAACACTGCTATGAGGATTTCCACCGGGTAACGATAACCGATGAGGCTATAAAAGCGGCGGTGACAATGTCGGTGAGGTATCTTCCTGAAAGGCATCTTCCGGACAAGGCAATAGACCTTATTGACGAGGCTTCCTCCCGGGCAAGAATGAAAGCAGCTGATTCTCCGAAGTCCCTTAACGAGCTTGCTGAAAGTCTCAGGAGGATGCTTGAAAAGCAGACCGAAAGTCGTGCAGGCAATTCACGCAGTAGAGGAGAACCCTCCGTATTTGACTGGGAACAGCCGGTATCCGTAACTGAGGAAAATATTGCGGAGGTAGTTTCCATCGCCACCGGGATACCGGTAACACGTATCACCGAGGACGAGAGCAAGCGTCTGCTGGAGCTTGAATCGGAGCTGAAAAAGCGCGTCATCGGTCAGGACGAGGCTGTGGCTGCTGTTGCGGACGCAATGCGCCGAAGCCGTGCGGGACTTAAAGACCCCGCCAGACCAATGGGCTGTTTCCTTTTCACCGGTCCGTCGGGAGCAGGCAAGACCGAGCTTTCCAAGGCTCTTGCAGAGTGTCTTTTCGGCACAGAGGAAGCTCTGATACGGTTTGATATGTCCGAATATATGGAGAAGCACAGCGTCAGCAAGCTTATAGGCGCACCTCCCGGCTATGTTGGCTGTGAGGAAGGGGGGCAGCTTACAGAAAAGGTCAGGAAAAAGCCCTACAGTGTAGTTCTTTTTGACGAGATCGAAAAGGCTCACAGCGATATAAGCAATATACTGCTGCAAATTTTTGAGGACGGTATCCTCACCGACAGCTCCGGAAGACGGGTGAGCTTCCGCAGCACGGTGGTGATCTTGACCTCCAATGTGGGTGCGGAGCTTATTACGGAAAAAAATTCACTGGGTTTTGCAGCCTCCGGGGGAGAGAATGATCTCCGCAGTGATGTGATAAAGGCAGTCCGGGGAAGATTCCGTCCCGAGCTTATCGGCAGACTGGACGAGCTTATCGTATTCAACCGTCTTGGAGCTCCTCAGCTTAACGCCATTGCACGAAAGCTTCTGGAGGGTCTCCGGAAACGCGCCGAGGCTATGGAGATAGCGGTGGAGTTCAGTGACGCGGCTATAGAATCTCTTGCAAATGAAAGCTCCGACCGTTACGGTGCAAGGAAGCTCCGGAGGAATATCACCTCCGTGGTGGAAAGTCTGCTGTCGAAAAATATCCTTGACGGTACGGTAAAGCGTGGAGACCGGGCGACGGTAATGTCCGACGACGGGAAAATATATCTTAAGGTCTCCCAGCCGGAGGCAAGCGGCGGGTAAGCACCCGCGGGCATTCCGTTGCATACTCTTTTCGTAAAGGGCAGCACACAACACGGAAGCATAGCTGATTATTGAGCTATGTTAAATGTTTTGTAACAAACTATGCTTGACTTTGGAAAATAAAGTGGTTATAATTAAGTTATCACTTTAATTTCAGGAGGAAGTTATATGAAAAAATTTGTATGTTCTATCTGCGGATACGTTTACGAGGCTGAGAGCCTTCCCGATGATTTCAAATGTCCACAGTGTAAAGCTCCCGCTTCAAAGTTCAATGAAGCAAGCAGCGACAAGCTTAACTGGGCTTGTGAGCACGTTGTAGGCATTGGCAAGGAAGGCGCTGACCAGGAGATCATAGAGGGTCTGAACCAGAACTTCATGGGTGAGTGCACAGAGGTTGGTATGTATCTTGCAATGGCAAGAGTAGCTCACAGAGAAGGCTATCCTGAGATCGGTATGTACTATGAGAAGGCAGCTTACGAAGAAGCAGAGCACGCTGCTAAGTTCGCAGAGCTTCTTGGCGATGTTGTAAGCTCTTCCACAAAGGAGAATCTCCAGAAGCGCGTTATGGCTGAGAACGGCGCTTGTGAAGGCAAGCTGAAGCTGGCTGCAAAGGCTAAGCAGATGAATCTCGACGCTATCCATGACACTGTACATGAGATGGCTAAGGACGAGGCTCGTCACGGCTGCGCTTTCGAGGGTCTGCTCAAGAGATACTTCGGTTAATTGCAAACCACGATTTAAAGCTATTTAGGAGGCTTATCCCATATTTGGGGATAAGCTTCTTTTTTATTGTCTCTTTAAAATAAATGGTACAAAAATGGTACTCGTATCATTGGAGATCAATGATTTTTCTTTTAAAATGGTACTCATGAAATGGTACATATTTCGTACTTCTTATTATACACTATTTCTCCGTTATTTTTGTGTAATCATTATAATTATTGGATAAAAATTCTGTCTTTATCTTACAAAATATCAAATATTAAAATCTTTTTGTAAAATATACTTGACATACTGTAAAATATATGCTATCCTATAATTACAGAAGGGAGGAGACCCGGTGGCAAAGAATCTGAAACTGAAATCCGCGCGGGCGGCAAAGGATATGTCCCAGCAGGCTCTTGCGGAGACGGTGGGAGTGTCCCGCCAGACCATAAACGCTATTGAAAAGGGAGACTACAATCCCACGCTTAATCTTTGTATCGACATCTGCAAGGCTCTGGGAAAAACTCTTGACGATATTTTCTGGGGCGATGAAAATTAATGAGGGGGAGATTTTCATATGAGCGAAAAAGATAAAAACAATTCAATGTATATTTATGACGAGGTCCAGCACGATGAAATGCAGAAAGCCATTAGCTTTGAGCTGGAGCATAAATGTCTGCGCACATGGTACTTGCTGAACAACATCTGGACGCTATGGGCAGCATTTATGGTTTTTATTGATGTACTTGACTTCTGGGCGCCGATAATAATTTTAGGCTACTATGTGATAATGCTTTTCTGTCAGGTGATGTATGATATCCGTGCGTCGGCAAAAGGAGTGCTTGATTCACTGTCACGGTATCAGACAGGCATGAAAGGCTGGAGATATATCATTGCAATCTTTCAGATAATGATTCCGGCGAATGCGATCGGATCATATACAGCCGGAGACTATGGCTATGAAGAAAGAGCTATGCACCCTGTTTTTTTCATAGTATTTTTGGTGCTTTCATTTGCATATGACGTAATAAGCGTCATATGTGTATCACGGAATAAAAAAGTCATGGATAATTCGGCAGACGAAGATGAAAACGATGAATGAAAGGAAGATGACTATGGCAGATAAATCAAGAGAAAGAAATTATGTGGGTGTGTTCAGTGATTACGGACTGGACGAAAGACAGATAGCGATACAAAATAAAATAATGAAAAAAAGCTTCAAGCTTCTGTATTACCTGACCGTTTTTCTGACTGTGCTGTGGCTTATGCTTGGTGTTGCTTTTCAAATGGAAATCCCCTGCGGAATTGCAGCACTCAGCTATCTGACAGCGGCAATGGTATCTTATTCGGTCTATGTGATCTCTGCTTCAAAGAACGGTGTAATAAATAGTATGACCGCAACCACAAATTCAAGAGGTTTTGTATCGTTAATAATAAGATCATTATACACTACTGCCCTGATAATACATCTGCTTTCAAAAACTGACTTCGCATTGCTCAATAAAATAATAATAGTGATTTTATGGGGAATAGTTTTTATCGCCAGTACTTTAGAAGGCATATGTATGAAACGTAATCTAAAAACCCTTGACGAGCAAGGCAGGGAAGATAGCGAGGAGGATCAGCCATGAAAAAAGATACAAAAGAATTTTCATTAGGAAACGGTCATATTTTTGACAGCACAGAGCTTGACGAAAGACAAAAAGCAGAAGCATATAAGATCACATTCAAGCTTTTTATAGTAATGTTCTATACAGTGTTGTTTATGTCGATGTTCTTATTTGCTTTCGCCGCAGGAACGCCCTATACATCACTACTTATTACCGGTGCGGCAGGTATTGTTATTGCAGAGCTGTTTATCGTTTTATATGCGGCAATGGCTTCTTCCAAGGGAGTAATGAATCCGAAATTTGCCGGAAAAACTTCAAAACCTATTTATGCAGTATCTTGCATTATGTTGGCGGCTGTGATGTTTTTTATGTTAGCAGACAAAATCGATCAAAGATCAAATATAATAAATATAGCTATGCTGATTTATTTGCTTGCATATGTAAGTGAAAATCTGCTTCTGTTCTACTATTCAAGACGAAATATGAAAGTCCTTGAAAATCAGCTTAAAGATGATGAGGACTGAAACGTGCGGAAAATACCCCTATCCGAAAAATCTTTCCTCTTATTGCTCAAAACCACTTGAAATTTTCCCGGAAATATTGTATAATAAGTATATTATAGATTTTGGGAGATCAGGAACAAGTTCTAAGTTACATATCTCCCGCGAAAGGAATGTTTATTATGTCAAGATTAATTTCCGCAAAAGATATGCTGAACAAGGCTCGTGACGGCAAGTACGCTGTAGGTCAGTTCAACATCAACAATCTGGAATGGACAAAGGCGATCCTGCTTACTGCTGAGGAGCTTAAATCTCCCGTAATTCTCGGCGTTTCCGAGGGCGCAGGAAAGTATATGTGCGGCTATAAGACCGTTGTTGGTATGGTAGAGGGCATGATGGAGGAGCTTAATATCACAGTTCCCGTTGCACTTCACCTTGACCACGGCTCTTTCGAGGGCGCAAAGGCTTGTATCAATGCAGGCTTCTCCTCTGTAATGTTTGACGGCTCACACTATCCTATCGAGGAGAACATCGCTAAGACTACAGCTCTTGTAAATGCTTGTGACGTTCTGGGACTTTCCCTTGAAGCTGAGGTAGGCTCTATCGGAGGCGAAGAGGACGGCGTTGTAGGCGCAGGCGAATGTGCAGATCCTAACGAGTGCAAGCAGATCGCAGATCTGGGCGTAACAATGCTTGCTGCTGGTATCGGAAACATCCACGGCAAATATCCCGAAAACTGGGCAGGACTTTCCTTTGATACACTTGCTGCCGTTAAGGAGAAGGTGGGAGATATGCCTCTGGTACTTCACGGCGGAACAGGTATCCCCGAGGATATGATAAAGAAGGCAATTTCTCTGGGAGTTGCTAAGATCAATGTAAATACAGAGTGTCAGCTTTCCTTTGCTGATGCTACAAGAAAGTACATCGAGGCTGGCAAGGATCAGCAGGGTAAGGGCTTCGACCCCAGAAAGCTTCTGGCTCCCGGCTTTGACGCTATCAAGGCTACCGTTAAGGAGAAAATGGAGCTGTTCGGTTCTGTTGGCAAGGCTTGATCTGAGATCAGTAAATAAAATTTTCAGGGACTGTCCATATGGCAGTCCCTGAAATTTTTTATACGCTCCAATCAGTTGATTCAAATAACTCTTTGAATCCTGTGCAGTCAATATCAAAAAGGTATGAGGACATACCATCTCTTTCTTCAATTCTGACTGTCAATGTATTATTATTTAAAAGTGCATTGATAAAAGTATTTTCATCTTTACTGGTGTCAATGTATATGCTGTCACTTTTGGAATACATTTCACTATACTCTAATAAACGCTTTCCGCTTTCTTCTAATATCAGAATCTTATATTCCTCCGATTTGCTATAGGAGTTCTTGACAAGATGCGAACCATATTCATAAAGTGAAATGCTGATCAAATCATTTACGTAAAGCTTGCCGTAGCGTTGTACTACGATCTTTACAATAAGCTCGGAATCAGTTGTTGCTGAATTACTGAACTTGCCATAAAATGTTCCGGAGATATAAGGCTTATTGGTAGGTCTCTCAAACTCATCTACAAAAAATTTTTGTATCCATGGACTTTCCGGTTCAAGTTCTGTGATAGTTTCTGTTGTTTCTGCCGGCGTACTGGCAGTCGTCGTTTCAGTTGTAATTTCCGTTTTTGGTACTTCTCCGGAAGCAGTGCTTTCTGTTTTTTTACCTAATACAAAAGCTAAAAGAATTATAATAATTAACAGTATTACTGTTCCCCAGACAATCAGTAATGTTTTTGCAGTTTTCGACATAAAACTCTTCCTTTAAATCAAAATATTTAGTACCTAATTAGACACTATTTTGTATTATTATAAAATAATCAGACACAAAAGTCAATACTTTCAAGTCAAATGTGGTACAATATACAAAAATGAGGTGTCACATATGGCTAAATATAACAGGATCAAGGATTTACGTGAGGATAACGACAAAACTCAGCAGGAGTTAGCGGAATATCTGTGTACGTCCTCCCAGCATTACGGAAAATACGAGCTTGGTCATGCGGAAATTCCCTTTGAGCGCGCAATTGCCCTTGCAAAGTATTACAATGTAAGTCTTGACTATATTGCTGGTTTGACGAACAATAAACAAGGAATCTCTTACGGAGACCTTGAACCTGAGCTTCAGGAGCTTATAAATGCGCTGAGGTCGCTTTCTCCGGAGGAACGGGTAAAAGCAGCTTCAATGCTTCAACTCATGCTTAATGCGGTAAAGATAAAAAAATAGCTTGGCGACTTAATTTAAAGCTGCCAGGCTATTTTTCTATTACATTAAATGATGGTGCAGTATATAATAATTCTTTTTGGTTTGTTCGTATATCTTCTTTTAATTCTTGAAGTATAGCATATGGACGTTCTTGTCCCGTGGTCAGATCAATACAATCTGCAAAAGCAGACAGGATTGATAATTTAATTGGTTCGTCTGTATTGCTGTTTCTTTGATATGTAAAAATATATATGGTTTCATTTGGATTTTGTTGTGATGGAACACATAAAAAGATAGTCAGCATTTATAGTTATCTTTCTATTTCTTCCGTCAGAAGTCATAATATTACATCTATGCAGATCCCATTTATAGATAGCCCCTGTATAAGCAACATCAAGTAATTTGTCGATTTGACAGACCTTTGATATGCGTTCTGAAATAGTATACTCTTTATTTGTAACACTGTTGAATGTTTTAGGAATACATTTATTTAAGTAACTGGTTTCATTTAATAATTTTTGACATGTGTACTTTCCATTAAGAATATCTCTGAACATTTTTCCTTTAATTTTTGTGTTATGAGAAATAAATTGCCAGACATCTTTTAGATGGTCAAGACCGATTATATGCGTAAAATCACCTTTATCAGCAGATATTGATGTTATAATTATTTTTCTTGGTTTGGAAATAGTGAACTCGTAATTAGTATGGGATATTCTGTTAAAAGACTGAGCTGCATCTAATAATATGTCATTCATACTGTCTTTCACTTCCTTTTTAAATAAAAAGCCCTGAGCGAAAACACTCAAGGCTTTAAAGCATATTTTCGTTTCAGCAGAAAATCTGCCTATTCAGGATTTGGCTCATATGCAAACCATATGATAAGCTCCATCTTGCCGTTGCCTGACCAGCCTCAAGATTTCATCACTTGACAATCTGCTACGACGGTTAAGTTTCGTCAGATCGTTCGGCAGCTCATGCCACCTGCAGAACAGATTAATCTGCTGCTACTTATATTATACCTGATTATTCTGATTTTGTCAATGGTTTTATAGTTTTTTTACCCGTATCAGAATTCCAGCTTCTTGTTAAGATACTCAACAAGATCCTCGATCTTTATACGCTCCTGCTCCATGGTGTCTCTGTCACGGACAGTTACACAGCCGTCCTTTTCGAGAGTGTCAAAGTCGTAGGTGATGCAGAAGGGAGTACCGATCTCGTCCTGACGGCGGTAACGCTTGCCGATCTGACCCGCTTCGTCGTAGTCCACGCTGAAATGCTTGGAGAGCATTGTGTAGACCTCCAGAGCCTGATCCTTAAGCTTCTTTGTAAGTGGCAGGACTGCTGCCTTGATAGGCGCAAGTGCAGGATGCAGGTGCATAACGGTGCGGACATCTCCCTCGCCGATAGTCTCCTCGTCATAAGCCTCGCAGACGATGGAAAGGAACAATCTCTCAACGCCAAGGGATGGCTCAATAACATATGGGACATACTTCTCGTTAGTCTCCGGATCGAAATATTCAATAGACTTGCCGCTTGTTTTGATGTGCTGTGTAAGGTCGTAGTCTGTTCTGTCCGCAACACCCCAGAGCTCGCCCCAGCCGAATGGGAACAGATACTCGAAGTCGGTAGTAGCCTTTGAATAGAAGCAAAGCTCCTCAGGAGAGTGATCCCGGAGACGCAGGTGCTCCTCCTTTATGCCCAGGCTCAGCAGGAAGTCGCGGCAGAAGCCTCTCCAATACTGGAACCATTCAAGGTCAGTTCCGGGCTTGCAGAAAAATTCAAGCTCCATCTGCTCAAACTCACGGACACGGAAAATAAAGTTACCGGGGGTAATTTCATTACGGAAGGATTTTCCCACCTGTGCAACTCCGAAGGGAACCTTCTTTCTTGTAGTACGCTGAATATTTGCGAAGTTTACGAAAATACCCTGGGCTGTTTCCGGACGGAGATAAAGCTCCGCCTTGGAATCCTCGGTAACGCCTTGGAAGGTCTTGAACATAAGGTTAAACTGACGGATAGGAGTAAAATTTTTCTTTCCGCAGTTGGGACACTTTATATCGTGGGATTCGATAAACTCGGACATCTGCTCGTTAGTCCAGCCTGTGGGATTGGTGTCCGTCTGGGATTCTATGAGCTGATCTGCACGGTGACGGGTCTTTCACTCGCGGCAGTCCATAAGAGGGTCGGAGAATCCGCCAAGGTGTCCGGAAGCCACCCAGGTCTGGGGATTCATAAGGATAGCGCTGTCCAGACCAACGTTATAGGGACACTCCTGTACGAATTTTTTCAGCCATGCATTCTTGATATTATTTTTCAGAAGCACGCCGAGAGGACCGTAATCCCATGTGTTGGCAAGACCTCCGTAAATTTCCGAGCCGGGATAAACAAATCCCCTACCCTTACAGAGCGCAACGATCTTGTCCATGCTTTTTTCTGACATATTTTTAACCACCTTTTTATTATATGTTTTCCTCAATAAACTTTTCCAGTTCCCGACAGTTTTCAGCAAGGTCGTGGACATCCTTGAATCCGCCCTTGTACAGCTCAATGACTGCGCTTCCGTCAAAGCCCTGATTTTTCAGCTCTCTGAAAAATGCAAGGTTGTCATACTCCCCGAAGCCGAATTTTAAGCAGTCCCCGGCTTTTCCACAGTCGGAAAAATGTATGTGCTTTATATTACCTCCGAGAGCCTTGACTACATCAATAGGATCGCTCCCTGCCCGATGTGCCTGCTTTGTGTCAAGGACAAATGCAGCGTCCTCTCCCAGAGCGGACTTCATTTTTTTCAGGAAGTCCAGACTTCCTCCCGTACATCGGGAAACATTTTCCTGAACTACCGTCATTCCAAATTTTTTTGCTTCATTCTGGAGCATCATATACCGCTCAAAATAAATATCGTCCGGAAATGGATTCTCCGGCTTGTTTCCATGGAGGACAAACAGCTTTGCTCCGAAAAGACCCATATATTCAAAGAATCCTTTGTAGTAGTCCAGCATATCATAAGCGCGGCGCTGATATTCGGTAAAGAGCATCATGGGCTCTATTCCGCAGGTAAAGGGATGGACAGAGACCACATCGATCCCGTATTCACGCTGGATGGCAAGCATTTCACTCCGGTACGGGTCGCTTAACTCACAGTGTGAATTGACGAATATCTCCACGGTCTTAATGCCGTTTTCGGCTACCTGTCGAAAAGCTTTTTCAACCTCTGTCGGATAGAGACTGGCAGTTGATAAGCCGGTTTTCATTTCAAGCGCCCCCTTGGTGAATATTGTTTCTGTGATTCAAATGTATTCCGATGTGCCCGATACCAAGTATTATCACCGAGATGACCATGATAATATTTTTTCCGTATACGCCAAGAAGCAGGAATGCCGCTACAGGCAATGTCGCTCCCGCAACCGGAATCCCAAGCAGACTTCTGTAAAAGTCCTCCATAGTCTTTTCACTGTGGAAATACCTTATCCAATGAACCTCATAAAGTATCATCAGCAGAAACGCTGCAGCAAGCCAGACTGACCAGAGGGAAACTTCCCGAATGTTAAAGTCGGAAAATATCAGTGCACAGCAGGTCACTGCCGCTTGTCCTATACGTTCAAGGACTTGCAGAAGCTTATTTTCATTTGCGGCGAATTTTTCATAATCCTTTGGAATATTTTTTGTCCATATCAGATTGGGTATCGTCAGCATTGCCAGAAAGATCAGTCCTATATATGAAAATCCGAAGTGCATAAATGTTCTCCATTGATATAATGCGTTTAAATGACCATAAGCAAAGTTCCGACGCCTATCAGGACACAGCCAATGAACGATTTTACTGTAAGCTCCTCATGCAGAAAGACAAACGCCAGGATCAGCGTAATTACAACGCTGAGCTTATCGACCGGGACGACCTTTGAGACCTCCCCTACTTGCAGAGCCTTATAATAGCAGAGCCATGACGCTCCTGTTGCAAGTCCGGACAGGATAAGAAATATCCAGCTTTTCTTTTCAATATCTGCAATTCCGGTGTGAGCGCTTGTAATGAACACCATCAGCCACGCCATAACCAGCACGACCACTGTCCTTACAGCCGTCGCGAGATTTGAATCCACACCGTTTATGCCGACTTTCGCAAGTATAGATGTCAGCGCCGCAAATACAGATGAAAGGATCGCAAACAGAAGCCACATACGATCATGCCTTGGCAGCTTTCTTTTTTGAAACTGCCTTTTTATTTCCGTTTATCTTGCTTTCAAGGGTGAGCCACAATGGACAGGTAAAGCATACAGATGAATACGCACCTGCGATCATACCGATCATCATAGGCATGGAGAAAGAAATGATCGAAGTTACTCCGTAAATCGTTGCAACAATAGTTACCGCCAGCATTGCCACAATGGTAGTGATGGAGGTATTTATCGAACGGGTCAGAGACTGGTTGATGCTCATATTAACGATCTCTGTTTTGGATTTGGATTTTCTGAACAGGATCTCATTTTCACGGATACGGTCGTAAATAACGATGGTGTTATTGATGGAGTATCCGAGGATAGTCAGTACAACAGCCATAAAGTTAGCGTTGATGGACATTCTGCATACAATAAATGTTCCGTAAACGATAATACAGTCGTGAAGCAGAGCCAAGATTCCGCATACGCCTGCGATCCAGCCTCCGATATTTTTAAATCTGATTGCGATATAAACTATCAGCACAATAAAGGAAAGGATAACAGCCACAAGACATTTAAGGAAGAACTCCTTACCGGAGGAGGGAGAAACGTCCGAGGATTCTATAAGCTCGATGTTGTTTGCAGCGTATTTTTCAGTAAGGGTATTTGTAAGCTCAAACTGCTTGTCGGAGGTAAGTCCGCTGTTTGAGATAAGAGAAAGCTGGATGTTGTTTCTGCCGGTGGTGAAATCCTCGCCCACTGTTGAGGTAACTCCTATTCCGCCGAGAGCGTCAGTAGCGTCCCTTTCAAACTGAGACTGGTCAAGTGTACCGTCATAAATATAGGTCAGGATCGTACCGCCCTTGAACTGGATGTCAAGGTTTGCTCCGAAAACAAAAGATGAGAGAATTGAAACTGCGATCATGACGATCGAGATAATGAAGAAAGTCTTTTTGTGTCCTACAAAGTCAAAATTAAACTTACTGTTCATTTCTCGCACCTCCTCCGTAAAGCTTTGGATTTCTCATAAGTTTGAATTTAGACAGGGACGCAAGCATAAGTCTTGAACAGAGAACTCCGAAGAACAGGTTCAGCACAACACCGGTGATAAGCGTGAAACCGAAGGAGTAGATTGTTCCCGCTGTTGAAGGGCCGAACATAAAGAACGCAAATTTAAGCAGCTTGGAGAAAGCACTGTCCGGTGTTCCGAATGCGCCCATAAGGATTATAGCAACAAGGATCATTGTTACGTTGCCGTCAAGGATAGCGGAGAACGCTCTCTTGAATCCGGATTCAATAGAACCGTCCAGGGTCTTGCCGCCGGCCAGTTCTTCCTTGATACGCTCTGAGGTGATGATGTTTGCGTCAACACCCATACCTACTGCAAGGATAATACCTGCAATACCGGGAATAGTGAGGATAGATCCGTTCATGAATCCGAAGTATCCGGAGATGAATGCCAGAGTACCTGCCACCTGTCCAACGAGTGAAATAACTGCAACAGCACCGGGCAGACGGTACAGAGCTATCATAAATACAGCAATGAACGCAAATGCGATAAGTCCGGCAATTACCATAGCTTCAAGAGCTCCCGTACCAAGGCTGGGAGAGATAGTGGAGAAGCTTGCTGTAACAAGCTTAAAGGGAAGCGCACCGGAATTGATCTTGTCAGCAAGAGCCTTTGCGCCTTCTGCGTCAAAACTTCCGGAGATCGTTGCTCTTCCGTCGCTGATAACAGCATTAACTGTAGGATAAGAGAAGCAGGTGTCATCCATCCAGATGGAGATAACTCCGTGTTCCTGATAAAGTTTTGCAGTAGCATCTGCAAATTTTTTCGCACCATCGGTCGTCAGCTGGAGACTTACCAGGAACTCGGATGTCTGGGTATCCTGAACAGCCCGGGCCTCCTGAACATCTGAACCTACCAGAATGACATTTTCCGCGGTGATACCTGTATACATACCAAGATCATCGACCTCGTAGCCTTCGCGGAAGGTCAGCTCGGCAGTTTCGCCCAGCTCCTTTACAGCAGCCTCCGGGTCGAAGTTTGCCTCTCCCTCTTTCCAAGGGAACCTTACGATGATACGATCGTTATTGTAGTCGATATAGCTTTCATAATCGGTAATACCAAGCTTTATCATACGCTGTACGATAACTTCCTTTGCAGCGTCAAGCTGGTCATTGGTAGCGTCGATACCATCAGGTGGGGTAAATGTTACATCAACGCCTCCCTTGATGTCTATACCAAATCGGATATTATTAACGCCCTTAACATAAACTGTCGTAATATCGCCGTAATATGTGCTGATTCCCAGAATTACGGAAACCGCAAAGAGAATTATCAGCAGACAAACGACAAAAAAGACAGGCTTTTTGACCTTCTTCACGATTTAACCTCCTGTTATGCCGTATTAACGGCAAAAATTATCATTTTATTATACCATTATTTTCACGTTGTGTCAATAGCTCATTTATTACATTTTACCCAAAAATCTGTTACTTTTCTGTCCGATACAGAACAAAATTACAGTGGCTTTATATTTTCAGAAAACTTCATTTCAGCAATCTGATTACATCCATAGAAGCAAGATTCCTATTGGTATAATATGGATCATTTGTTACTTCTTGTATAATTTCAACAAAGTCAGGAACGTCCGCAGTGTCTGTCTCACTTTCAAGCTCTGCTTCCATCAGAGCGTATCCGGATTCAGCTGTATTTTCAAATACATCAAGCTCGAATGTCAGTCCTCCATAAGGAATAATATACCTGCGTTTTTTGATAGTATTCAGGATAGTCTGCTTTTTAAGGGAAAGATACTCCTCCTCTGTGATCTCTCTTTCATTTTCGATACGAACAGCGGAGCTTCCTGTCCTTGCCTTTTCGGTGTAGATGAATTTATCGTCCAGACGTCTTATACGTCCCTGGAAACCGCTTTCCGGGGACAGATACGCCTGTTCAATGCGGTGGAATGAGAAATCGCTGATATTTTCCGGTATCTTCACAAGCCAGCGGCGTTCAATCTCAAGAGTAAGAAGCCGCTCCCCTCTTCCGGAGATGGCTTCGTCGCTGTAAAAATCATTGCCGGTGATCTCTGCAATAACTTCAAAACCATCAGTGGTGAGATCTGTTTCAAGGATGGCGGCATTCTTTTCGTTTTTATAGGTTTTGAGCGTATAGCCGTCCTTCTGTATAATGCTTTCCGGGATCTTGATAAGGTATTTTTTCATGTTATGACCTCCAAAGGATAATCATAATTTAGCACATTGTCTCTGCGTTCCTATCGGGGGAGACCCTTTTGAAGCGGGGCAGCCCCCGAACCCCCTCCCTAAAACTTTTATATATTTTTGAATATGGAGGGCACGCCCTCCATATTCAAAAATAGAACAAAGTCTTTGGAAAGGGGTCTGGGGAATAACCTTTCTT
>JAFLUJ010000238.1 GCA_022511485.1 Oscillospiraceae bacterium
TCTCTTCAAGCTTTGTCAGCTCCTTCTCCGCATCTTCGTATTCAAAATCCTTCGCCAGCTGTGCGGCCTTTCCAAAGTAATCTCTCAGGGGCTCACCGCCAAAGGAATAACCGGCAGTTTCGGCAGCGATTTCCTCCGCCATATCTCCGTCAAATCCCTGGCAGGC
Organism: Oscillospiraceae bacterium; assembly: GCA_022511485.1. Classification (GTDB taxonomy): domain Bacteria; phylum Bacillota; class Clostridia; order Oscillospirales; family Ruminococcaceae; genus RGIG8773. Next base: position 167 of record JAFLUJ010000238.1, read on the forward strand.
AGCCTTTGCCCTTTCAAGGTATTCTCGCAGCATATCAATAGATATTTCGGACAGTTCAGCAATTTCAACTTCCTCCTGCTGCGAAGCAGTATCCTCCATATCGCCCAGATATTTACGGGCAGCCTCTGCAACCTCTCCATAAAGCTTTAACAGCACGCCATTTTTTCTTTCCACAGCATCCAGATTCCCTGTTTTAGCAACCGCTTCAACCTCCTTCGCAAGCTCATACAGCCTTACCGCTCCTATACTCAGTGAAGCGCCTTTCAACGCGTGTACCTCTACACTATAGTTCTCCGCGTCTCTTTGCTCAAACAGTTCCTCAATCTGCTTTATCTTTTTTTCGCTCTCTTTGATGTAGAGGAAAAGAATTTCCTTATAAGCCTTCTCATTTCCACCTATGTAGGCAATGCCCTTTTCAACAGCCAACAAGGGGGAATTGCTCTCCACCACTATATCCGATTTTCTCCTGCCCCATTTTGTGTAATAGTTTTTTGTGGGTGCCTGCATATATTCCTTAGGCAGATTTTTTCTTAAGATTCTGTCAAGCACCGAAAGTTCGATGGGCTTTGCAAGAAAATCGTTGAAGCCGGATTTTATGAATAATTCCCTTGCTCCGTTTACCGCATTAGCAGTCAATGCGATGATAGGCAGCTTTTGGTAGTATTCATCTTTCATGCATCTAATTACCTGGGTCGCTTCCACACCGTCCATTCCCGGCATCATATGATCCATAAATACAAGGTCTATACCCTTTGACCGGAGTATTTTTATTGCCTCAGGGCCACTTCTGGCGGCCGTTATCTGCATATTGTAGGGCTGCATCAGACCCGTTGACACCTTTAAATTTACGATATTGTCATCTACGATAAGTATCCTCGCCTTCGGCGCAGTAAAGCTTATATCCGCAGCCCTGCGCTCATTAAGATTGAGCACAAGGCTTTCATGATTGAGGGCGGAAACGGCAGGAACCACATAAAAAGGCTTGTAAATACTCTGGATGCTGTCAGGCAGCGAAATAGTGTCACTTCTGTCCCGAATAACAAAAACCTGCATATCTTCCGCAGCAGATGCAAAGAAATCACTGTCCTTCCTGTATTCTTCACTGTTAACAAGAATATGAGTGAGATTTTCCCCTGCAGCAAGAGCCTTCAGCTCCGCAATGCTTTCTGCAGACCTAAAATCGGCGCTCATCTTCTGACCCATTTCATAGAAAATCTGTCCCTGCTTTTCAGCAGACTCGCTTTCCCCGAAGCAGGCGACAGCATGAATATTCTCCGGCTCCTTTAAACTAACAAAGGGTTCGTTATTCGCGATCTTCATGGGAATAACAAAGCGGAACTCGGCTCCGACACCGTATTCACTTTTTACACTGATAAAACCGCCCATCTGTCCTACCAGCCTTTTAGAGATAGCAAGGCCGAGTCCTGTGCCCTCTACAGCGCGATTTTTCTTAGTATCCACCTGGTGAAAGCTGGTAAACAGCTTTTCTATATTTTCCTCAGTAATTCCGACGCCTGTATCTGCAACCGAAACAAAAAGGTTAACGCCATACTCCTGTACCGTATGAGATACAGTAAGAGTAACGCTGCCCTTTTCGGTAAACTTTATCGCATTGGTCATAAGATTAACGAGAACTTGTCTTATGCGCATCTCATCACCGATAAGTCCTTTGGGAATGTCCGGGGCAACGTTTACAATAATTTCTATATTTTTTCCTCTCTTTCTTGCTTCTGACAAATTTATTACATCATTGAGGATTGAAACTATGTTAAATTCATTGTTTATCAGCTCCATGTTCCCCGACTCTATCTTCGAAAAGTCAAGGATGTCATTAATGATAGCAAGCAAGCTCTTGCCCGAGGTCTGAATGTTGAAGCAGTTTTCGCGGACACTGTCGCTGAGAGCGTTTTCACGGAGAATCAACTCACACATTCCTATGATGGCGTTCATAGGCGTGCGTATCTCATGGCTCATGTTAGCGAGAAAGTCTGACTTATCGTGTTCCGCCTGCCTTGCCGCTTCCATACTTTTACGCATAAGTTCCCCGTTACTGTTCCTTCTGTTTACAAGAACTGCAAGGAAAAACTGCGCTATAAACATAACGGCTGTCCTTACAATAAATTGGACAATATGCAGTGAAGTATCAAATTCAACCGTGTTTAAGACAAAGATATGAAAAAGTACCCCGCCCGCTGTCAGCAGTGAATATGCGAGCAGCAGCTTT
>JAFLUJ010000239.1 GCA_022511485.1 Oscillospiraceae bacterium
TAAGTTGTATATTGTGCTTAATGCGGCGCAGTACGGAAAGGATTGATACCTGAATGGCAAACGGTTTTCTAAGTGAAATGATACGCCGTGAGCTTAAGTTTCTCCTTCCAAGAGCACTCGTCCTTGACTGCATGATCTACATCATTTCGCTGCCGATATATAAGCTTTGCGCTGAGATCCCGCTGGGTCTTTTAGCAGGGACGGCAGTCATGCTCCTTAACTTTATTATACTCGGGCTCTCCGCAGAACGTGCGGTGGAATATCCTGTAAATTTAGCAAAGGGTATCATGTTCGGGTCATATATGGTAAGGCTGCTGATAACCGGTCTGCTGTTTATCGCAGGATTAAAGCTTCCCCAGATCAATCTGCTGGCTGCTGCGATACCTCAGCTCTTTCCCAAGCTTGCTTATACGTTCGATGCGATTGTCAAGAAGAAAGGAGGGTGAACTCATGGAATTTAAGGTTAATGTAGAGGGTCCGAGACGGATGTTCTATATCCTGCCGGAAGGCGGCGGTGATCCGGTCTTTTCCATATCGGAATCTGTTGTCACAGGCTGGCTTGTCATTATTATTGTTGCGATAGTATGTTATATCCTTACAAAGGATCTTAAAAAGATCCCGGAGACAAAACGTCAATGCGCAGCAGAATACATAGTCAAAACTGTAAACAACATGATCGAGGTCAACATGGACAAGGAATCAATGGCGTACGCTCCCTACATTGCCGCAGTTTTCGCTTATATCATAGTGGGTACGCTTATCTCTATGGTAGGCTTCAGAAGTATCACAGCGGATATAAGCGTTACCGGAGGTCTGGCTGCAATGACGTTCGTGCTGATAACCTACACCAAGATCAAATTCAATGGTTTAGGAGGTTATCTGAAACAGTTCATAAATCCGCTTAATATCATAAGCGAGGTCGCGACACCTGTTGCTATGGCGCTGCGTCTGTTTGGTAACGTAGCAGGCGGTATGATCATTACGCTGATCCTCTATGTTGCTCTTGGTTCAGCCAGCGGAGCGCTCTACAATGCCATGGGAATACAGCCGCTCACATTAGGTGACGGTTCACAGGGTTATGTTTTCAACATTTTCCAGATAGGTATCCCAGCGGTTCTGTCGGTCTACTTCGATCTGTTCTCCGGAGCGATACAGTCATACGTATTCATCATGCTTACTATGGCTTACATCAAAATGGGCAAGGAATAGCCACTATTAAAAAATGCTAAAATTTTTTGGAGGTAAATTACTATGAACGAAGCTTTATTGAGTGCACAGGCAACTGTCCTCGCAGGTCAGGCAATCGGTGCAGGTCTTGCAATGATCGCAGGTATCGGACCTGGTATCGGTGAAGGTTACGCAGTAGGAAAGGCTATTGAGACTATCGGCAGACAGCCCGAGATCAAGGGTACTGCTACATCTACAATGTTCATCGGTTGTGCCGTTGCGGAAACAACAGGTATCTACGGTCTGTTCGTAGCTATCATGCTCCTGTTTGCAAATCCGTTCCTCAAGTTCCTCACAGGAACAAACTAATGCCGGATAGGAAAATTTCGCAGAACAGGAGGCGGAAATCAGTCGATGAATTATGATTTTTTCTCGATCGACCTTTTTACTATTTTAGGTACGATCATAAATACATTGATCCTGTTTCTGGTTCTCAAGCACTTCCTTTTCGACAAGGTAAACGCAGTTCTGGACTCCCGCAGAGATGAGGTCGCCAAGACCTATGAGGACGCTGACAAGGCTCTTTCCAATGCAAAGCAGCTTGAAACTGAATATACCGATAAGCTGTCCTCCGCTAAGGAAGAGTCCGCTGAGATCGTCAAGAACGCTACCAAAAAGGCTCAGCAGCGCTCGGATGAGATCATCGCAGAGGCTAAGGACGAGGCAAGAGGAATTGTGGACAAGGCAAACTCCGATATAGAAAAGGAGAAAAAGCGCGCTGTCAACCAGATCAAGGACGAAATCTCCGATATTGCGCTGTCCATCGCGTCAAGCGTTGTTTCCAAGGAAATCGACGCTAAGACCCACGAGAAGCTCATCGAGAGCTTTATCGACGAAATAAGCGTCTGATCGCTTGTTTCGGGAAAGGAACGGGTATCTATAATGACGGGTGCAGTAGAAAAAATTTACTCGGAGGCGGTTTTTGAGCTTGCAAAGGAACAGAACAATGCTGATGAAATGAAGGAGGAGCTGGATTCCTTAGCTGTTATTTTTAAGGATACTCCCGAAATTGCAAAGTTTCTGTCCACTCCCACTGTAGGACTTTCCGAAAAGCTTTCAGTGCTGGAAAAGGCTTTTAAAGGCAGGGTCTCCGAAACGGCTTACAATCTTTTGTGCGTCGTTACGGAAAAAGGCAGGGCAGATATTC
>JAFLUJ010000240.1 GCA_022511485.1 Oscillospiraceae bacterium
TTTTACAGATATTTTTATTTTTAACAGTATCCATATAACTATGCTTCCGTGTCATATGTCAGTTTGTCAGAAAAAGTATGCAGCGGAAAGGGTAAAGGCTCAGCCTTTTTATATCTCCATAATTATCGGCAGTATCATAGGTCTGCGCTTGGTTTTCATGTAGATGTAGTCTCCAAGCTCGTCCTTCATTTTTCCCTTGATGGTGTTCCAGTCGTGCATATCCCTGTCAAGACAGCCCTGGAGGGTCTTCATAAGAAGCTCCCTTGCCGCAACGATAAGCTCCTCGGATTCCCGGACATACACAAATCCTCTTGAAACAATATCCGGACCTGCAAGTATTGCTCCGCTTTCGTTTTCTATAGTGGCAACCGCGATAATCAGACCGTCCTCGGAAAGATGCTTTCTGTCCCTGAGAACGATAGAACCAACGTCTCCCACGCCGAGACCGTCCACAAAGACGCGTCCTGCGGGAACTTGTCCGGTTATCTTCATGTCCATTCCGTCTGTTTCAATGACGTTTCCTATGCTGCCTATTATAACGCTGTCCTGCTCAAAGCCTAAGCTGTAAGCAAGTCCGGCGTGTTTTTTCAGATGCTTGTACTCTCCATGCACCGGAATGAAATATCTGGGCTTTGTCAGGGAAAGCATCAGCTTAAGCTCCTCCTGACAGGCGTGTCCGGACACATGGACGTCGTACATGGATTCGTATATGACCTCCGCACCTGCTCTCATAAGCTCGTTTACTACCTTTGTTACCAGCTTTTCATTGCCGGGAATGGGAGTTGCGCTGATTATGATAAAATCCATAGGCGTGATGGTAACGGTTCTGTGCTCATTCATCGCCATTCTGGACAGAGCGGACATAGGCTCTCCCTGACTTCCGGTGGTGATAAGGACTATCTTCTCCGGCGGGAAACGGTTCATGGTGTCAATGTCTATCATAAGACCGTCCGGAACTTTAAGATACCCCAGCTCCATAGCCGTGCTGATAACATTCAGCATACTTCTGCCAAAGACGGCGATTTTTCTTCCGCAGCGGATAGCGTTGTTCACTATCTGCTGTATCCTGTGTATATTGGAGGAAAATGTAGCGATGATTATACGCTTTCCATCGGCGGTGTCGAAAAGGCGCTCAAAGCTGTTTCCCACGACACGCTCGGTAGCGGTGTGTCCTCTGCGCTCGGCGTTTGTGGAGTCGGACATAAGAGCCAGAACTCCCCTGTTTCCAAGCTCTCCGAAACGGGCAAGGTCGATTATCTCACTTTCGATAGGAGTGTAGTCTACCTTGAAGTCTCCCGTATGAACGACAATTCCGGCGGGAGTGTGTATTGCCAGCGCGACAGCGTCCGGTATGGAGTGATTCACTCTTATAAATTCCACAGCCATGCAGCCCATTTTAACAGTCTGGCGTGGTGTGACAACATTCAGCTTTGCAGTGGAAAGGATATTATGCTCCTTTAGCTTTCCCTCGATAAGACCTATCGTAAGCCTTGTTGCATAAACGGGGACGTTTACTTTTTTTAACAGATATGCAAGACCTCCGATGTGATCCTCATGACCGTGGGTTATGACGATTCCCCGGATCTTTTCGGCGTTCTGCTCAACATAGGAAAAATCCGGCAGCACAAGGTCAACGCCTGGCATATCGCTGTCCGGGAAAGCAAGTCCGCAATCCACTATAAACATATCGTTGGAGCACTCAAAAACCGTCATGTTTTTTCCGATCTCATTAAGACCGCCCAGTGGGATAATTTTAAGTGGAGTTTTCTTTGCCGCTCTGTGATTCGTAGTATGGAGGGGCTTTCCTGTTTCCGGATGAATAACAGGCTCGTTCCTGGAATTATTCTTTTTACGGTCAGCCTTCTGCGCTTTTATCGCCTGCTTGGGAGTGTTCATTTCCTCGGCGGCTTTCTCCTGTGAAGCTGCCCTGCGGTTATTGACCTGATTTCTTCTTGCAGATACCGGGGAATTTTTTCTTGAAGCCTTTGGTGCGATCCTTTCTCCGTAAGCATTTATGGGTGTATCGTTTGTATCTCTTTTGTTTTTTGCCACTTTTAAAACCAGTCCTTCCTAAATTAGAAAAATAGATATGTAGATGATAGAAGATAGAAAATGAGCCGATCCCGGGACGATACCTGCGGAATAACGGTTTCCGTAATATATGGTATCGTCATAAAGGGAATCAGCAGCTCCGTTGTGGAGCATGATACCATGCAGAATAGGATGATCTCTTTCATAGTAGAACTGCACAGTTGATTAAGGTATTTGGGGGCAAGCAATGAGTACCGCTCACACCTGCGGTACTTCGCTTCCATTTTCAGGCAATAACACCTTAAAAGTC
>JAFLUJ010000241.1 GCA_022511485.1 Oscillospiraceae bacterium
ATTTCAAGAAAATATCGCAATACTCTTATCTCCATTTTATCCTCCGAAATTTCAAGTAATATTATAATTATATACATTTTTGCTATTCCTGTCAAGAATTACAAACGATTACAAATAGATATTTTACATTTCAAATCACCTGTGATATACTATAATTGTAAACAAGGAGGTGGTGAAATGGCTCACGCAGGCGACAGGATCGCTGTCATAACAGAAAATCTTACAGATGCAGGACTTGACAAGAAAAGTATTGAGGAATGTCTGAAACTGCTTGACGAAAAGAAATATACTGCATTGCAGAAATATCTTGCGGCATACCGCAGGAAGCTTCTTGACAGCGTTCATAAGTGCAATAAACAAATTGACTGCCTTGATTATTTCACCTATCAACTAAAGAAATCGGAGGAATCACTATGATTAATTTTAACTTTTACAACCCGACTAACCTGTTTTTCGGAGTGGGCGCACTGGATAATCTCCACGAGCAGAAGCTCCCCGGCAAAAAGGCTATGCTGCTGATCTCCAACGGTAAATCAGTACACAACAACGGTTCTTATGATAAGACCGTTGACGAGCTTACAAAGGCGGGCGCAGAGTATGCTGTTTTTAACAAGATCATGGAGAATCCTGTTCGTGAGGTCATTATGGAAGCTGCCGCATTTGCAAAGGATAACGGCTGTGACTTCATTGTGGCTCTTGGCAGCGGTGCAGTTCTTGACAGTTCAAAGGCTATTGCTGCAATGGCAGCCAATGACGGAGATTTGTGGGATTACGTTTTCGGCGGAACAGGCAAATGTCAGCCGCTGAAAAATCCGGGACTGCCTATCATCACAATTGCAACATCTTCCGGAACAGGCTCGGAAATAAATCCATACGGTGTTATTTCAAATCTTGCGACTAATGAGAAGATCGGATTTGGCGATCCGGTGCTTGACCCTGTTTACGCTTTTGTTGACCCAACTTATATGACAACTGTTCCTCCCAAGTATACTGCATATCAGGGCTTTGACGCTCTGTTTCACAATACGGAGGTAATGATCTCAAAGGGACTTAATATTATGAGCGAGGTAATTGCACTTTCGGCTATTGAAAATATTGCAAAGTATCTTCCCACTGCTGTAAATGACGGTAACAACCTTGAGGCAAGGGAACGTGTTGCATACGGCTCAACGGTTGCAGGAATTACAATGCAGCTCACAAGCACAACCGCTGCTCACTCCATTGAACACTCTATGAGCGCATATCATCATAATTTACAGCATGGCGCAGGGCTGATAATTATTGCAAAGGAATTTTATCAGTTCTTTGTTGACCGTCATGCCTGTGATGATCGTTTTATCAAAATGGCAAAGGCTATGGGCTGTGAGGGCGATGTAAAACCGCAGGATTTTGTGGATGCACTGGTTAAGCTCATGCAGGACTGTCACGTTGACGATCTTAAAATGAGTGAATACGGCTTTACAAAAGAGGAGCTTTCCACTGTTGCAGCAGGAGCAAGAAGTATGCAGGGCGGTCTTTATCCTGCAAATCCCTGTGAACTTACAGACGAAGACGTAACAGGCATTCTTGAAAGGTCATATAAATAATTATAACAGTCGGGGCATAATGTGTGTCCCGACTACATATACGGAGGGATTCATATGAATATTTTAGTCTTGAACGGCAGCCCACGCCCCAATGGAAGTACAAAGCGAATGATAAACGCTTTTTGCGAGGGTGCATTATCTTCGGGAAACAAGGTGGATGTTGTTGATGTATGCAGCAAAAATATCAACGGATGTACAGCCTGTGAATACTGTCATACAAAAGGAAAGGGAGCTTGTATCCAGAAAGACGATATGCAGGAGGTTTATGAACTGCTTAACAACGCAGAAATGCTTGTAATTGCCTCCCCGATATATTATCATGGAATTTCAGGTCAGCTTAAATGTGCTATTGACAGATTTTATTCTGCTGCATATCCCACAAAGCCTCCCCATTTAAAAAAGGTTGCCATGATCTTAAGCTCAGGTGCTTCCAATATGTATGACGGTGCGTTATTCTCTTTTCAGGGAGATTTCCTTGACTATCTCGGCTTAAAAAATATGGGGGTATTTACAGCACATGGAGCAGAAAACAATTCAGCTTCAAAATTGAACGAGCTTAAAGCATTTGGTGAATCTTTAAAATAATATTTAATGGAGGAACTATATTATGAGTACAGCAGCGGAAAATGCATTGGTACAAAGAGAGAATCCGAAAATTGCAACACGGATATTGGATAATGGAACAAAAATCAATATGTATTTCGGAAATACTGTCATTCCGGGAACATTAAATG
>JAFLUJ010000242.1 GCA_022511485.1 Oscillospiraceae bacterium
CACAGAAACAATATACTAAATTATGATCTGCTTTACTATTCATAATATAATACACTTATGAAATTACACTGTGCAACAGCAGCTTTACTCATTATTTTAACTTTGCAAGGGAGGAGTATCCCTCATGTATCGCATTAATAAGCTGGTCGATCTCCCCCATTGTGGTGGTACGGCTGAGAGATACCCGGATCGCGGAATCCGCAAGCTTTGCAGGTATCCCCATTTCGGAAAGCACCGAGCTGTGAGCTCCCTTGGAGCAGGCAGAACCGCTTGAAACGTATATCTCCTTTTCCTCCAGATAGTGGAGCATTATCTCGGAGCGTATACCCTCCACAGAAAAATTGATTATGTAGGGAGAACTGTTTTCAATAGGTGAATTTATCGTAATGAAATCAAGCTTTCCAAGCTTTTTAAGCAGATAGGAGCGTATCTTTTCAGCGTTGTCGCTTGCCACGGACATTGTAGGCATAAGAGCCCGGACAGCCGCTCCGAAACCCGCAATAAGAGGAACAGCCTCAGTACCGGAACGGATATTTTTTTCCTGTCCCCCGCCCAGAAGCAGCGGAGCGACCCGTATTCCCTTCCGGATATACATTGCACCCACGCCCTTTACAGCGTGTACCTTGTGTCCGGAGACCACCATAACATCCGCAAAAAGCTCCGCAGACTTTATAGGCATTTTCATAAATCCCTGAACTGCGTCACAGTGAGTGATACACTCAGGGTGATCTCTTTTTACAGCGGAAAATATCCTGCGTATGGGCTGTATTGCCCCCGTTTCATTGTTGACCATCATGCAGGAGGCAAGACAGGTATTATCATCCACAGCGGAGATAAAATCCTCGGCTTCAATAATTCCGTCCCGGGAAGGCTTTACCCGGACAACCTCAAAGCCCTGCTCCTCAAGCTGCTTTACAGGCTCAGAAACGGAGGGATGCTCCACAGCGGATACAACGATCTTCTTTTTTCTCTTTCCGTAATTTTTTGCAATGCCAGAAATCGCAGTGTTGTTGCTTTCCGTCGCCCCGGAGGTAAACACTATGCATTGAGGGTCGCAAACCAGAGCAGCAGCGATGGATTTCCGCGCCTCAGTCAGATTCTGCTCAGCAATAAGTCCGATCTTATGGAGCGACGAGGGATTTCCGTAATCCTCCACCATATTCTGAAACACAGCAGAAACCGCCGGCTCACAGGGACGGGTGGTAGCGGCATTATCAAGATAAACCATTTTATCAGTCCTTCCCAAAAAGCAAATCGTCCTTGACACCCAAGGACGTTTTTGTTATACCATTTCCCATTTTAAATATATGGGCAAATCCAATATATTTAAATACACCGCAAAGCGGTGGGCGGCACAGCCGCCGTAGGATCAGTATTATTATACTATATTGCAGCAGGAAAGTCAACATTTAGCTATCATTTTTTCCAAGATAAAGGAAAAGATGCAAGCGAGTGGGCGGCAAAGGCTTCAGCCGCCGCTCATAGAGTATTCAACTGTTACGCAGTCTGAACCAACAGCCAGCAGGATCCCCTGTACGCTTATCTGTCCGTTTGGACATAACCAGTTCGTGAAACGGCGGAAAAATATTTTGCCAAACAACAGTGACTTCTATACCTTTGATGATATTAACCTGAAACCGATGTCATACACGGCTTTCAGATCTTTAGGAAATTGCTCATCCCGTCCGATCGTTCGCTATGGTTGACTATTTGGGCGTTTTGTGGTATAATTTTTCTGTCAGGTAACTTCTCGGCAAATCGAAAATTACGGAGGAAAAGCACCTATGTGGACGTGTCCGCATTGCGGAAGAGAATTTAAAAGAACGAACCAAAACCACTATTGCGGTAAAGCTCCCGCAACTATTGATGAATATATTTTAAGTCAGGAAGAAAGTATTCAGCCTGTGCTTGTCCGCCTGAAAAATACTATCCATGATGCGATTCCGGAAGCAGAAGAAGTTATTGCATGGAGTACGCCAACATGGAAAAAGAAAGGCTATATCATACGCTTTGCAGTCAGCAAAAGCCATATCGGAGTGTATGTATGGGAAGACGCAGTTTCTTATTTTGAAGACAGGCTAAAAGGATTTGATACAGATACCGGCGTTATTCGTTTGAAGTCAGATCAGGAGATCCCCCTGTCTCTTATTTCTGACATAGCAAAGTGGTGTTACGAAATGGATCAGATGAACCGAAACAGATAAGAAATCTATTTGTTGATCTACTCCCCGATAAACTGGAATTTATATGTTCTCCATTATCAATTCTTTGCAGTTCCATTCTTCACCCATAACACAATACGTTTCGGTAGTTT
>JAFLUJ010000243.1 GCA_022511485.1 Oscillospiraceae bacterium
GAAGGCTTTATCAGAGCCGTTCCCGAATGGCTGGGTCTTAATCTGGAGAATGAGGGATCTGTTCCCGGATCGACAGAGACCACCGGATTTGAATTTCCTGAATAATATACGGAAATATTTTACAAAACAGAGTAAATTAACCCGGTTTCTCCATAGAATAAAATCATCATTCATACAAATAATATAGACGGAAGCTTATCTTCCAATATACTGCCCCTGCGGCTTTGCCGCCAACGCTTTGCGATGCAGCCAAAATATATGGATATTGTCCGGATATTTTGGCTGAGGAATAGTATAACAGAAAGGATGATGAAAAATGTTTGATAAAATAGCTCTTACGCTTCTTATCATCGGAGGTCTTAACTGGGGTCTGGTTGGTATTTTCAGCTTTGACCTTGTGGCGTGGCTGTTCGGAGGAACAGGTGCGATACTCAGCAGGATCGTCTACACCCTTGTAGCGCTCTCTGCGATCTGGTGTATCACTCTGCTGTTTAAAAACGAAAGAATAACTGCAAGAGGTTAGCAGCAGCAGTACTCAGAAGTTAAGAAGTAAGAAGCTCTGCTTCCTGCTTCTTGCTTCTGATTTTTTACGTTGTTTTTGGAGGAAATATATGGGCAAGAAAGAAATTTCATTTACTGCGGATGCTCCCTGCGGATTGCTGGAGCTTCTTATATCGAAGCAGCCGTCAAAGCCAAGGGGAAAGGTCAAATCCGAGTTGGAGCACGGTCTTGTTTCGGTGGACGGAAAGTCCGTCACAAAATATAATTATCCCGTTAAACCGGGACAGCAGGTCAGGATAGGAACTTTCACTCCTAAGTACGAGAAGAATAAAAGTCCCTTTTTGGACATCATTTACGAGGACAGGGACTTCCTTGCAATAAACAAGCCTGCGGGAATGTTATCCATCGCAACGGAAAAGGAGCGGGAGGAAACAGCATACCGCCTTGCTGCGGACTATCTTCACGGCAGGATATTCATTCTCCATCGTCTTGACAGGGATACATCCGGAGTGCTTGTCTTTGCAAAAAACGGGGAACTTCGGGACACATTGCAGGATAATTGGGATTCCGCCGCAAAGCTTCGCAGCTATGTTGCCGTAACAGAGGGTATTCCATCACCGGAGCAGGGACGCATTGAAAATATGCTTCGGGAAACAGAGACCCATCTGGTTTATGTAGCTTCAAGAGGAGACGGCAAAAGAGCGGTGACCAACTACAAGGTTCGGAAGAAAAATGACAGCTATGCTCTTGTGGATATAGATATTGAAACCGGAAGAAAAAATCAGATACGTGTACATATGAGCAGTCTTGGCTGTCCTATAGCGGGAGACAAAAAATACGGCGCAGAAACAAATCCCGCACACAGGCTTTGTCTCCACGCCAATAAGCTTATTATTGTTCACCCTTATACCGGTAAGGAGATGATATTTGCATCTCCTGTGCCCAAAAAGATAATGAGGATACTGTAATGTCCGCATTCTGAAAATACACGGACAAAAGCACTTCGGTAAAATAGCAGCAGTCATTCGGTGATTGCTGTTTTTTATTCGTCACGCCATTGTTTATCTAAAATATATTTATCATAATCGTTTAAATACAATGCATGGTATCTTGGTGCATATAACCCTATTTTTTTAATCATTTCAATTGACTGTAAAATGCTTTCATTTTTGTATATGTATTTTTCAAATATAAAATCATAAATTGCATTGCCATATATACACATTGAATTAACAGAACTAATTCTATCATTTTCATATTTACACAGAGTAATTCTTGATAATTCTTTGCGTCCAAGTTCAATTTGGTATCCAATGCTGCATAGTGGATCAATTTGAATTAATTCTTCGACCTCGTCTTCATATTGACAATATATCAGGTCTCCGCTTTTGTTAAAACCATATTTAAAGCTGAATTTCCTGTCATCACTTATCAATTTACCGGGTTTTGCATTAGAAATATTTCGATAGGATAAATAGGGCGTAAAATATCCCCTGAATAAAGTATCGCCTCCTTTACTATACTTAAAAGATTCTATCAGCTTTATAATATCTGTACGCATAGATATATATTTAGAATATTCAAATTCACTGGCTAAGTCTAATAATTGCTGCTCATCTTCATTTATAGTATATATTTTTCTCATTTGGATAACCCCTTCTATATAATTGCATACAGTTAATAATAAATTTTCTCAATAATTATACCGCACAAAGAGCAGCTGTGCTTCTGTGCGGTATTGCTTTAATAATGCGCTTTTAAATTATTCATTTTCAGCAGCGACGGTATTGGCAGTCTCTGTGCTGTA
>JAFLUJ010000244.1 GCA_022511485.1 Oscillospiraceae bacterium
GTAGAATGGTAAAGTACAGATTTAAGAGCCGATTTGGCAGAAACAATAAAGCGTTTTATAGGTTCACCCACAACAGGCGTATCTGTCAGTATTTTTTCAACCTTTTTCTTTGTATCAAGATATGTGGTATTTCCTCGTATGGACGTAAGATACCTTGCGAATGCGCCTACATTTTTTGATATGGACATATCATTATGATTAAGTATTACAATAATGTTGTCCTTGCTTTTCCCTGCGTTATTAAGGCCCTCATATGCAAGACCGCCAGTAAATGCACCGTCTCCGATGACCGCAACAGCGTGATGCTTGTCTCCGTTCAGACGCATTGCCTCCGCGAAACCAAATGCGGCGGAAATTGCCGTGCTGCTGTGTCCGCTGATAAATGAATCATGCTCTGATTCTTCCGGGCGGCAGAATCCGGATATACCGTCTTCCTTGCGCAGTGTCGAAAAATCGTCATATCTTCCTGTCAGAAGCTTGTGAGTGTAGGTCTGGTGTCCGACATCCCAGACTATCTTATCCGCAGGAGAATGAAAAACACGGTGGAGCGCAACAGTCAGCTCAACAGTACCAAGATTTGACGCCAGATGTCCCCCGCTTTTAAGTACGGTGTCTATTATTTTTTTTCGTATTTCTCTGCAAAGCTGTTCGCACTGAGGTATCGAAAGGCTTACCAGCTCCTGAGGAAGTATCATATCTTTCAGGCTTTTATTGTTGTTCATACGCATATTTCCTTATTTACAAATTGACGGGCACTATCATAGAGATCAGGATACCCAGCAGAGCCCCTCCCAGAACTTCAAAGGGAGTGTGTCCAAGATATTCCTTAAATTCCTTTTTCTTTTTACTTTCGGTCTGCTTGTCGTTTTCCGAATCAGACGCTATTCCTTTTACAACAAAAATACGGTTGAGCCTGTTTATTTCCTTTGCATGAAGTCCTGCTGAACGTCTTACACCCATAGCATCATACATTACTACAAGTGCAAACAAAAAAGTCATGGCAAATTCAGGAGACCCTCCTCCGCATTTTCTGCACATTGCCACCGTAGCCGAACAAACAAGCGCAGAATGTGAGCTGGGCATTCCGCCAGCTCCGAAAAGTCTCTCCGGATTGAATTTCTTCGTCTGGAGAAAATGCAGCAGGGTTTTTATCAACTGAGCCGCAGCCCAGGAAATTATAGCTGACGTAAGTACATAATTATATTGAATAACAATAATATCCATTTAATACATTCCCTTTATATATTTTTATATACATTTAATAATTACGTTTAAGAAGATATATCGTAAGCTCTCTCAGGAAGCTGCTGTTTTCAAAGCTGTCAAGTATACCGAGAGCCTCATCAGTAAGTTCAGATGCCATTTTACGTGATCTTTCAATTCCCATAAGAGAAGCATATGTCTGCTTTCCCTCTGCCGCGTCGCTTCCTATAGGCTTTCCCAGAAGCTTTTCGTCTCCGGTTATGTCAAGTATGTCATCTATTATCTGGAATGCCAGTCCCAGCTTTTCAGCATATAAGCCTGCCTGCTCGGTTTTTTCCCGGTCTGCTCCTGCCGCTGTGCAGCCCATTCTGCAAGCAGCTTTGAGAAGAGCTCCTGTTTTCATTGAATACATTTCAAGAAGACTGTTTTCAGACGGAGCTTCCTCACAGCAGGTGTCTATGACCTGACCTCCTATCATGCCGTTTACTCCCACTGCCGCTGACAGCTCAGATATAAGAGCAAGCTTTGTTTCAGCGGATAAGCCTTCGCCATGACATATTGTTTCATATGCTATATTCAGAAGAGCGTCCCCTGCCAGAAGAGCCATCGCCTCTCCGTAAGCCTTGTGACAGGACGGTTTTCTCCTGCGGAGGTCGTCATCATCCATACATGGGAGATCGTCATGGATAAGCGAAAAGGTGTGTACCATTTCCAGTGCGCAAGCTGCAGGGAGAGCATTTTTCAGATTTCCGCCGCATACGTGACAGAATTCCAGTACCAGCGCAGGGCGTATCCTTTTCCCACCCGCGGAAAGTGAATACCACATAGCGTCTATGATCTCATGCTGCGCTCCTGTCTTTGACAATGCATAGTCTTTTATTCTTTCAAGCTCTGCATTTACAATACTTGTAAGTTCCCCAAGTCTTGCCTCTGATCTTTCAGTAAAGCTGTGATCGTTCAGAGTGACCCCCTCCTTTAGTATTTACGTTCCGTTATTCGTCCGCGACTGTAACAAGCAGCTCTGCCTGTTCAAGCTGTTTCCTGCAGCTTCCAAGTATCGCAGTTCCTTCACCATACAACTCTATGGATTCTTCC
>JAFLUJ010000245.1 GCA_022511485.1 Oscillospiraceae bacterium
CAATTCTATTGTCCTTTTTTACGATTTCCCCTTCATTCAGCCATTTAAATTCCATACTGATCCCCCTATAAATATAAAAACTTAAATTTCTTTCATTGGTCAAATACATTATATTATCTACACCTATAATACTATAAAACATCAAATATGTCAAGTGGTTTATCCCAACAAAAACATGCACAATTTCCATACCTTGAATTTAAGTATAAATAGTGATATAATATAATCAAATCATGTAAGGGGAGCATTCGATAATATGAGAGAATATTTGACCAGCTTTTTTAAGGAGTTTGAATACGAAGATAAAGACGTACAATGCTTGCTCTGTGCATATGATACGATAACTGCAAATGAGTCGGCAGACAAGCTGCTAATCGAAGTGCTGTCAGCATATGAAGCAAATATATCAATGGATTATCAGGCGGAGGTATTCAGCAGGACGAGACAAATTTCCGAGATCACAAAGGTGCATGATTATACGGTAGAACTTCTTGTGTTTATGTGTATGACAAAACATCTGAAATCTGTTTATTCCGAGAAAGGACTTGATATGCAGATATATAAGGACAGTGTTCTTGATCTTAAATGGAAGCTTGAGGAATGCAAGCTGGTAAAAGGCATTTGCGGTTCCTTTGTTTCACCTTGGTTCTGCGGATTTTTTGACCTGACCAGATTTGCATTGGGCAGATTGCAGTTTGAGATCATTACCACATGGCAGGATTACGAAAAAAATGGCGTAAAGCTTGAAAGGGATAAGAGCAAGGTCATCAATGTGCATATCCCCAGAACAGGCACACCTCTTGATAAGGATAGCTGTGACAGTGCATATGCGCAGGCAAGAGAGTTTTTTAAAGAACAAGTTGGGGAAAACTGTCCGTTCGTATGCTATTCGTGGCTTTTGTATCCTGAAAATAAAGATATTTTACCGCCTCACACCAATATATACCGATTCATGTCCGAATATGACATAGTCGGATGGGAGGTCAATTACGGAGAGGATCTGTGGAGATTATTCGATACTGAAGAAAAGAATCCCCACAGGCTTCCCGCTGATAGTTCTGTAAGGCGCTGCTATGTCGAACATCTGAAAAGGGGCGGCAGAGTGGGCTGTGGGTTTGGCGTCAGGCTATGATATTAAAATAGGCGAACTGACATCATATAGACGAGAAAGGCAGCACGAACAAGAATAATAGCGACAAAAAGCCGCACTAAAATATTAACATTTTGCAAAATTTTATTTTAACCCATTGACAGCCGCAGGAAAAATGATTATTATAAATATATCAATAGTGCAAGATTAAATCTTGCACAAATTAAGGAGGCTATAATTATGGGTATTTATGATTTCAAGGTAAAAGCACAGGACGGCAGCGAGGTGGCTCTGTCCGATTATAAGGATAAGGTGCTGCTTATCGTGAACACCGCTACCGGCTGCGGATTTACACCTCAGTATGACGAGCTTCAGGACTTGTATGAGCTGCACCAGAAGGACGGTCTGGAAATACTGGATTTCCCCTGCAATCAGTTTGCGGATCAGGCTCCCGGAAGCGATGAGGAAATACACTCATTCTGTACAGGGCGGTACGGAATCACCTTCCCACAGTTCTCCAAAATTGACGTCTTGGGAGAAAACGCTCACCCGCTTTTTAAATATCTGTCGGAAAATACAAAATTCGAGGGCTTCGGCAAGAATCCTATGACACTGGTTCTCAGCGGAGTAGTCAAGAAAATGGACAAGGACTACAAAAATAACGGAAATGTAAAATGGAATTTTACCAAGTTCCTTATTGACCGGAACGGTGAGATAAAAGCAAGATTTGAGCCTACTGCGTCCCTTAAGGATGTACAGGCAAAGGTAGAGGAGGTATTATAATGTTTCATTACGATTACAAAACTCAGGACACTTGTTCCCAGCTTATAAGTCTTGACCTTGACGGAGATGTAGTTCACAACGTCTCCTTTATGGGAGGCTGTAACGGAAATCTGAAGGCTATCCCTATTCTGATAGAGGGTCTGACAGTTGAGGAAGTGGAGAAGAAGCTTGCCGGAGTTATCTGCGGACGCAGACCTACCTCCTGTGCAGACCAGCTTGCAAAGGCTGTACGTGAAGCTTACGAGGCAGAAAAACAGGCTTCCTGATAAGGGGATAACTGGGGGAGATAAAATGGCGGATAAATATGATGTTCTCAAACTAAAAAATCAGCTATGCTTTCCTCTTTATGCTTGTTCCAAGGAGATAGTAAAGGCATATAAGCCCTATCTGGACGAGCTTGACCTCACATATACTCAGT
>JAFLUJ010000246.1 GCA_022511485.1 Oscillospiraceae bacterium
TCAATATAACTTTTCTCTGTATAATTATTCTCTATATAATTAGATTCCGATTTTCCGACTTCTTGACTTTCGGGACTTTCAGTATTTTTTGTTTCCTCCTGTGGTCTTGTCGGCTGATCGCCTTTCACAATAAAATTTTTTACATAGATGATAGCAGGCTGTCCCATACCCCTACGCCTTTTGGAGATCAGACCCATACCGCTTTCATCATCAAGCTCTTTAAGGATATTGCAAGCTTTCTCATGTCCGCAGTTCAGCTTGTCTGCGATCTCATCTATCTTGAAGATGATAAAGACACGATTTTCCTCGTCAATCCAATTATTCTTCCTGCTCAAGCTCATTCGTTCAAGCAGCAAGCTGTACAAGATTTTTGTGTCGGTGGACAGTGTTCCGAAATGCTCCTTGTCCGTAAAAAATATCCTCGGTACTCGGATAAAGGTAAACTGTTCCGCTTCTGCGCCATAATAGTAATCGAATTCTACTTTTGACATATTTTCCTCGCTTTCCTCGATCTTTGGTTTTATATGTTTTGGGCGGTATCTGATAATTACAGTCCATTCGACAAATACCGCTATTTTTTCAGACAACAAAAAAAGACTTCCGTACTATATAAACTATACTGCTGTTACGGCGAATGGGCTTCCATAAACGATTTAAGACGACCAATCAACCAGGTAGAGTAGTTCGACAAACATTACTATCTGACCTCTTTGATTGGGTCGCCTTAAAAACAGCTTGGCTCCCCCAAATTCGCACAGTCCGAAACGCAGTCATAAGACAGAGCGATTTTACTCGCCCTGTCCCTGAAATTAAAGCTGATAACCACTTTATCATCATATAAATGCACTGCATTAACAAAGGTATCAACCAGCCTGCGTTTGTTGTCGTCAATCGACAGATCAAGCCGCTTCATGTTTTTTAGCCATATAATGACCTGATCTTTTTTAAGAACATCCTGCTGAATTTCTTCCTTTAAAATATCCGTTTCCAGACGTTCTTTCTGCTCCTCCAATTCGTCAAGACGTTTTTTCGTAGATTTTGTAAGCATACCCATCTGCATCGCTGTAATAAGATTGTCAAGACCCTTTTCAACCTCGGCAAGCTGCTTTTTCAGAAGCGGCAATGCCGTGTTTTCATTTTCCTGCAGCTTCATCGCCTTTTCGGCAATATCCGATATCATGTCCTCCGTAAACATCTTCTCCATAACATCGTGCAGTACAATTTCTTCAATGTAGTCCTTGCGTATGGATTTCTTATGACATCCGGTCTTTTTCTTGACACTTACACATTTATAATAGTTATATACAGTACCTTTGCCTTTTCCGCTATCCCCTACCATAAGTGAGCCGCAGTCACCGCAGATGAGCTTGGTTGACAGGAAATATTCAGTCTTTGCTTTGAAGCGTGACCGTGACTGCTGATTTTTCTTCAATCGTTCCTGTGCTGCCTGAAACAATTCATCACTCACAATTCTTGGGACACCGTCATCAATAAGAATGTCCCTATACTTATATTGTCCCTTATACTTGACGTTTTTCAAAAGAGTGGTTACAGTGGTCTTTGTCATGGGTTTGCCCTGCGAAGAACGGACACCCTTTTCATTGAGATAAACAACAATATCCTTTATCATCTTTCCTCCTGCATACATTTCAAATACCTCTTTTACAAAAGGTGCATTCAGCGGATCAAGCTGATAATGCTTTTCATCATCAATAGTATATCCCACAGGAACAAAGCTGCCGTTATACTGACACTTCAACGCATTTTCCGTCATACCTCTTATGACCTTTTCGGAAAGTTCAGCCGAATAATATTCCGCATATCCCTCCAGGACAGATTCAAGTATGATACCCTCTGCACCCTCGGATATGACCTCCGTTGCAGAAATGATCTTGACACCGTTCTTACGGAGTATCGCCTTATAGTGTGCGCTGTCATAGCGGTTTCTTGCAAATCTGTCCAGCTTCCATACAATGATAACATCAAACAGACCCTTTGCACTGTCCTTTATCATTTTCTGAAATTCAGGACGGTTATCTGTTTTAGCCGATACCGCTCTGTCTATGTATGTACCCACAAGAGTAAATTCCTTGCGTTCTGCAAATGCTTTACATTCACGAAGCTGTCCCTCAATACTTTCCTCTCGCTGATTGTCACAAGAGTATCTTGCATAAATTATTGCTTTCATTTTATCGTCCTCCTCATATTTAGTGGTCAAATGCAAAAGTAAAAGCAACAAAGAGTAAGTGAACGGGATTAAAAAATA
>JAFLUJ010000247.1 GCA_022511485.1 Oscillospiraceae bacterium
CGCAATATATGGTAGAAAATTTTGAGTTCTCTCGATTAAATCAGTGTTTCCTTAAGTATGTGGCCCGGATGGGGGTATCCCCAATCCTGTCTCTTTTCCGCCCATTGACTGGAACGGCTCTGCAAGGCCTTTTGGCTCCATCTGACAGGGAGATATGGGATATCTGCCAGCAGGCAAAGATAATCTGTCGCCAGCACCAAGTGGAACTCGGACCCTCATGTCCATATTGTGAGGACAACACTCTGAAAATAACACTTTAGTTCCCGATGATCTGACTCCAAATGGAATAAAACCACGGGTAAGAAAAGGTAAACACGATACTTTGCAGGACAAAGCACACCCCTATCCAGACGCAGAAATAGCACAGGCGATAACGTAGGATGCTTCGGTAGATATCTGTCACGCAATCCCACGCAGGATATTCTACAATTAAATCCAAGGCGATTAATTGGCTTAAGTACTCTTTCCGAAAAAGTTTCAGGCGCAAGAAATTGATTAAAGCGGAAGTCTCTTTAAAATCGGCCTCTGTGGTTGGCAGGGGAAATGCCTTGAAAAAAGCATTTGCCCGAAAGTGTACCTCAGCGTTATTTATACCATAATAATGATTTTCCCCTCTTATGCGCTGCTTGTTGACGCGAGGAATAAACGGCCAGCGGCGCCAGGCAGTATCATCCAACTCATTTTGAGACAGTTCTTTGGCTAAGATGGAAGAATTCTCCTGGAATCGTGTTAAAGCACTACTTGTAAAAAGTGTAAACACAGCGATTACGGAAGAGCCAAAGGTAGCAAAGAGAGAACTTGTAGCTATACGATCTTGGAGAGAAAACTGCGCTATCCCGTTGGAATCAATAGAGGGTGTGATTGAGTTACGGTATACAAACCATGTTACAGCCCAACTTGCAGCCGCAGTGAACAAAACAACGAAAAATTGCACAAGGAATGACCGCAGCTTAATCAGCATATATTTTTGGGAATGTTGTGCATTTAGCGCGAGCAACTCACCTTTGACTATTTCATACGTTTCTGCTGTCATATATCTCTCCGCCGTTACTGTAACACATTCTCGTGCGCAATTGCGTTTCCATTAAAATAGTAATAGCTATCATTGCTTGAACTAAACATGCGGAAATTATCTACATAATATTCGAGTATGGTCACATGAACAGAGCAGTCCAACAATTCTTGCCTGTGCGCTTGGGATAGCGAAAACAATTCATGCCTATAGTTCGTATGCACCGGCAATGATTGATGATATTGTGATACAACTGGTAACTGTATCTGGTCTTCCAAGCATATACCGCCTAAGGTCAAATACGCCTGTAGTAAGGAATAGAGTTGAGCCTCATCTCCACTGACCCGCACAGTAATTATCAACGGAGAGTTCTGCTGTAACACAGCCTCGATATTGTTGCTTTGAAAAATGCCCTGCAATTTTCCGAGGGAAAAAATTGATTCAAATAGCTTACCCAGTTTATGATTATCGGACAATAAAATATCAGTTTTCATTGCTACCCGAATGGACGCTCTCTTTGCAGTACCAAATAGCAGACTTTTGATTTCAAGAATGTGATGTGCATAGTTTGGAATATCTAAATTGGCACTGTTTTGTGGATAGAGGCGACAAATATAATTGTTGTATAAATTATGTAATGCACTTGGCTGATAAACTCCGCTGTAAGCAATTAGCTTACAAAAATACTTTAACATTCGAAAATCTCGAATCGCCATGCAAGTTATCAAACCATCTTTAATTGCTTTATTTGCCTTTTTATTGTCCCCAATGGCATAATAAATATTGGCCAGAGGGAAGAATTGCTTGGATTTCTCAAAGTGAGTACATAAAAGCGGGACAACCTTTTCAAAGAATCTGGTCGGTGTCATTCTGCCTTTATTCCCCTCAGATATGCTGACAGCGTCCTTTGTAGTCATTAAATATTGCAGGGCCCCAAACATAAATGGAATTTGATCTAATGGGAGCACAGCATCATTCATGTGCGGCGTATCTAGTTCGATGTAGTCCATGTTTAAGTTGCGGTAGTCTATACCCTCAAAGTCGCAATCTCTGAATAACGCATTTTCGAGCGTGCAAACAGAGATTTGACCTCGATCAAACAGACAGGTCTGAAACAGCGCACCTGTAAAAGTACATGACTGGAAATTGACTCCGATAAATTTTGTGTTGATAAAGCTGCTGTTATTAAATGAGGCACCAAGGA